>CAZCEL010000590.1:0-2826 GCA_964497175.1 uncultured Bifidobacteriaceae bacterium | reverse complement strand
ATCATGCCTAGTCTCGTGGGCTCGGAGATGTGTATAAGAGACAGGTCGGGCTCGACCTGCTGCGGGAGCACCGCCGCGCCGCCGACGCTCCCTCGCCACGCCACACCGCCCGGCGACGCCGCGGCCACGAGCAGCGCCACGAGAAGAACGCGCCTCGTCATGATTCAACCAGCCCGAGCTCGCGCCCGACGCGCCGCAACACGTCCAGGGCGAACTCCAGCTCGCCCCGGGTATGGGCGGCGGTCACAATCGTCCGCACGCGCGCCTTGTCGGGCGCCACCGTCGGAAAGCCGATGCCCTGCGCAAAAACCCCTTCTGCGAAGAGCCGATCGGAGAACTTCATCGCGCGCGCCGCGTCGCCGACGATGATCGGCGTGATGGGGCTTTCGGTGGCCCCAGTGTCGAAGCCCAGCGCACGCAGCCCTGCCTGGAAGAACCGGGTGTTGTCCCAGAGTCGATCGATGAGCTCGGGCTCCTGCTCCAGCACATCGAGCGCGGCAAGGCACGCCGCGGCGACCGAGGGCGGATGCGAGGTGGAGAACAGAAACGGCCGGGCCCGGTGATGGAGAAACTCCACGAGCGCGCGGCTGCCGGCGACGTAGCCTCCAAGCACGCCGATCGCCTTCGACAGCGTACCGACCTGAACATCCACCCGCCCGTGCACGCCGAAGTGGTCGATCGTGCCACGACCGTTCCGGCCGAACACGCCGCTGGCGTGGGCGTCGTCGACCATCATGATGCAGCCGAACTGCTCCGCCAGCGCGCACAGCTCCTTCACACGGCCCAGATCCCCGTCCATACTGAAGACGCCGTCGGTGATGAGGAGGGTTCGACGAGCCGGCCCGAGCGAGCGAAGGATCGAGCGCGCGGCGTCGACGTCCTTGTGCGGGAAGACCTTGATGTCGGCCCTGCTCAGGCGGCAGCCGTCGATGATGCTCGCGTGGTTCAGCTCGTCCGACACCACGACGTCGTCCCTTGTGAGGAGCGCCGCGACGGTACCGGCATTGGCCGTGAAGCCGCTCTGAAAGACCACGGCCGCTTCCGTCTGCTTGAATGCCGCCAGCCGGTGTTCCAGTTCCACGTGGATGGCCATCGTGCCCGCGATCGTTCGGACCGATCCCGCCCCGACGCCCAGCCGGGTCGTCGCGTCGATGGCCTTCTCACGCAGCCGCGGGTGCGTGGTCAGCCCGAGGTAGTTGTTCGACGACAGATTGACCACGTGCCGATGGTCGACGGTCGTGGACGCCTTCTGCTCGCCCTCGAGCACCCGCAGGCGGCGTCGAAGTCCCTGCGCGTTCAGCAAGTCGAGCTCGTCCACGAGGTGGGCCAGCGGATCGCGGCGCATGCCAGTCGAGACTCCAGGGTCAGATATGGGCAAGGCGTGAAGCTCAGTATATGACCGCCCGCCTGTCCGCCGGGCGTTCACATCCGCATATCCAGCCGGTCCTGACGCCGGTCCCGCTCGTCGAGGAGCTCTTGGACGACCACCTGGACGATGGCCGCCGTTGGCACCGCCAGAATGGCCCCGAGCACGCCGAGCAGCGAGCCCCCGATAAGCAATGCCGTGATGACCGTGACCGGGCTGATGCCCACCTGCCGCGCCATCACGCGCGGCACGAGCAGGTGGTTCTCGACCTGCTGCTGCACAACGAAGAAGACCAGCACGAACAGCGCCTTCTGGGGAGAGACTGATAATCCCACCAAGACAGCGGGAACAGCGGCAAGAATGGGGCCCAGGACAGGAATGAGCTCACCAAGACCCGCCACCACGGCAAGCACGTAGAAGTATGGAATGCCCAGCAGCCAGAGTCCGATAGCGGCCGTGGTACCTATCGTCGCCGCAAGCATCAGTTGGCCGCTGAGCCAGGCGCTGATCTTCGTCGAGATCTTCCCAGCCACTTCCACAACGCGCGGTCGATCCGCCCGGGGAAACATCCGCGCGAAGGCGGAAAACAGCGACTCGCTCTCCACCAGGAGATAGAAGGTCAGTATCAGCACGGTCACGATGCCGAAGACTCCGCCGGCTGTCCTCGTGAGGGCTGTCGCCAAGGTCCCGAACGTGTCTCCGGGCCCCGGCGCGATCCGGATTGCCTGCTGCAGCGTGATCCGGTCCGCCAGGAGTCCGTACCTGATCAGGGACGACTCGGCGCGATCGACGAAGCTCGGCAGGCGCGCCCAGAGCTCCTGCGCCTGGTCGGCTAACGGGGGAATGACCAGGATGCCGACGAGGATCAGCATGCCGACGATGGCCACGTACACGACGAGGATCGCTGACCAGCGGGGCAGGCCCCGCGCCGTGACCGCCAGGAAGGTCCAGCCCTCGATGGCGTGCACGACTGGGGCAAAGCCGATCGCAAGCAGCACGCTCACGTAGATGACCAGCAGCGCGTCCCGCGACAGATACAGCGCCCAGGTAGTGGCGAGGGCGGCCACCGTCAGCGCGAGCACGCGCGCAATCCCAGGGT
Organism: uncultured Bifidobacteriaceae bacterium; assembly: GCA_964497175.1. Classification (GTDB taxonomy): domain Bacteria; phylum Acidobacteriota; class Vicinamibacteria; order Vicinamibacterales; family CAVVIG01; genus CAZCEL01. Next base: position 361 of record CAZCEL010000590.1, on the reverse strand, counting down.
TGTTCAACGGATGTAGTCCGCGACGAACGCACCCAACAGGCGGTAAACGTGTCTGAGCTCCTCCGGCGATGCGAGAAATACGATCCGCAGATAGCCGTCGGAGGGCGGCAGCCCGAAGCCCGATCCGTACACGCACAACACGCCCGTCGAGCGGAGCAGACCGAGCACGAAATCCTCGTCGGTCCGGCCCGGCGGCAGCGTGAACTTCGGCATGGCGTAGAAGCCGGCCGTCGGCGTCATGCAGCTGACGCCCGGCATCGCACGCAGGCTGTCCGCGGTGAGCGCCGCGCGCTCCTTGAGCGCGGCGCGGAATTGGACCTGGTGCGACCGATCGCCGGTCAGCGCGGCCACGACGGCATAC
>CAZCEL010000589.1:0-2833 GCA_964497175.1 uncultured Bifidobacteriaceae bacterium | reverse complement strand
GAACGTGCCGGCGGTCAGGATGACCACCAGCCCGAGCCCGCCATACACGGCCGCCATGGCCAGGCCATAGGCGCTTCCGAGCGCGAAGCCGCGGCCCCGCGATCCCGCGCGGGTGCCCGCCCCGATGATGGCGAGGTTGATCGGAATCATCGGGAGGACGCAGGGCGTGAGATTGAGCGCGAGCCCTCCGATGAGCGTCAGCAGCAGAATGGCCAACGGCCCCCGTCCCTCGAACAGCCCCGCCTGCCGGCGCCCCGATGCCGCCGCGTCGATGAATTCGAGAAAGTCCTCGGCATCCTGGTAGCCGCCGGTCGTGCCCAGCAGGGTGAACTGATCGAGCCGCGCGACGACGGCCGTGCCGTCCGCGGGCGTGGGCAGCGACACCCGGCGGCGGTCCGTACCGGGATCCGCCATGGCCTTCAAGCGTCCGAAGTCGATGCGCTCGAAGATGTCCGCGTGGGCCGGCCTGACGGGCGCCTCCGCCGCGACGACCGGCAGGACGAACGCCGTCGTCAACGATGCAGGCCGGTAACACATCCGCTCGTCGCACGCCTGGTAGTCCAGCCTGGCCGGCACGACGTGTTTGCCAGGGGAGACGGCGGCGGGGAGGCGCAGCAGGACGCCGATCGCGAAGTCCTCTTCGAACACGGCCAGGGGCTGATCCGCGCCGACCTGCTTGAGCAGGATCGGCTCCGGGTACGCAATGCCTTCGACGACCATGCCCTCGGGCGCCGTCAGCATGAGCACCGTGGGGATCAGAAAGTCTTCCAAGGGCTGGTCCGAGTTCACGTGGTAGCCCTGCTCGAGCTGCACGGAGAGAGCAAGGCGGACGCTGGTGTCCGGCCGCACGCCGTCAGTTTCGACGAGGGGAGTGGCCTCGATGTCGATGCGGGGGGCCTGAGCCGCCACCCCGCTCGCTGTGACAGCAGGCAACGCCACAGCCAGCAGTGCGGGGACGGCCAGCCGATGCAGGGCAGACTTCATGCGTTCGGGCCGGCTCTCGAACCTTGACTCTATTATCGCGTAACTCGGCGCGTTGGTGCGATTGGCTACCGGTCGATTGCGGCCACCGCCGCGCCGTCGGTATTGGCCGCCGCCGTCCGAATCTGGCCCGTGAGCGGGTGCCGGAACTCGGTGACCTGGCCCGTCACCGGCACCACCACCCGTTCGGTGGCCCCGGAGCGGTAGGTCAAGGTGACCGTCACGGGCAGCTCGAAGGCCGGCGAGGCCTGCTCGAACCGCAGCACGATGTCGGTCTCCTCGCGCCGGCCGGAGATGCGGGCCTCGGTGCGGTAGCTGAACTTGAGACGCGGGATCTCCGCCTCGTGGATCCAGCGGTCGAAGAAGGGCTCGAGCGAGCGGTTGGCCACGGTTTCGAACGCACGGATGAGGTCATCGGTCCCGGCGTTCTTGAACCGCATCTCGGCGTAGAAATGCCGCAAGCCGTTGAAAAACGGCTCGTCGCCAATCAACCGCCGGAGCATGTGCAGAACCAGGGCCGCCTTGTTGTAGACGAGCGCCCTGAAGATCCGCGGCTCATCCTGGATGTGCCCGAGCCGGTAGCCGAGGTAGATCGGCCCTTCGGCAGTGTGTCGCATGCCCCAGCGCGCCATCTGCGACAGGACGTCCGTGAAGACCTCGTCGCCGCCCTCCCGCTCGGCGTACAGGGCGGCGAAGTACTGAGCCAGACCCTCGCTCAGCCACTGTTCGTGATAGTTCTTCCAGCCGACGGCCTGCCCCCACCATTGGTGTGCCAGCTCGTGCGCGAGGAAGAACGACGGATAGGTGCTGAAGCTCACGGGATCGGTCCGCCAGGACACGATGAGCCCGGGCTGGCTCGGGAGCGGCTGGTTCAGGATGGCGAAGTACGCCGGGCTGTGTCCGCCGGGCAGCCGGCTGTCGGTCAGCGCGAGCGTCAGGCTTGGATAGGGCACGTCGCCGATCAGCGAGGCGTAGAACTGCAGGATTTCGGTCGCCCGCTCGAGATAGTCGGGCACGCGCTCGCGGGTGCGCATGCCAGATTCGACCGACAGCACGACACTGTCATACAGCACTCCGGCGTCGGTGGCCTCGGCCAGCAGCGTTCGGCCCTCGTCGTCCGCGCGGATGCGCCGCGGCGCGGTACGCCCCGCGGCGAACTGGCTGATGACGCACGACAGATAGCGCGCCGGCTGGAGCGTGAGGAATGAGAATCGGCGCCTGCCGCTCCCGCCGGCCTCCCCGGCCAGCCGGGGGTTGCCGTCGACCGGATCGCCGCTTGCGATGACGCCGTAGCCGGCGGGCACGGTCAGGTCGAGCGAGGCCGTCGCGAAATCGCTGACCGGCGATTGTGGATACCAGTGGCTCGAATTGCTGTAGACGTACCGGGGCGCGCCGATCCCGAAGGGCGCCTCACCCTCGAACGCGAACCGCTGGATGCCGATCCAGTTCTCGTCGAGCTCCTGGGCCTCGAGCAGACCGGCATAGCTCACCGTGATCGTGAACTCGGTGCCGATGGGTACCTCCGACGGCAGGTTGACGATCAGATTGTCCTGACCGGCGAGGCGCAGGAACAGGAGCGGGCCGAACTCGCGCGACGTGACCGACGAGACCTCCAGCTCGTCGGCCAACCGGAGTGTCAGCGCGGTGAGGGTCGGGGCGGTGACGCGTACCGCGACGCGGGCCACGGCATTGATCGAACAGCCGGTCAGCCGCGGCAGCGCGCTGAGAGATTCGCGCGACACGCCGGCCGGCTCGAACGACGCCTCGATCCGGTAGTCGAGCACATCGTAGGGCACGACCTCGCTGTCGCCGTAGTAGCGGCCGCGCAGCGCGCGCTTGCGGGCCGATGGAT
>CAZCEL010000588.1:0-2840 GCA_964497175.1 uncultured Bifidobacteriaceae bacterium | reverse complement strand
GGTCAGCGACACCCGCATCCTGCTCAAGGTGTCATTCGACCGCCCGTTGTCGGAGGCGCCGACGCTCGGTATCGGCGCGACGCGGGTCACCGGACGGATGACCGATACGGCGGGAGAGTTCTGGCAGTTCTACGCCACCAATCTCGCGCCAGGCCGGCGGTACGATCTGTCGCTGCGCGACGCGCGCGGCCGATCGCTGGGCGAGCCCTGGCCGCTCGCCACGTTTCCCCCGCTCGACAGCCGGCCGGAGCGGCTTCGGATCCTGTTCTTCACCTGCGCCGGAGGTCCGGGCGGATCCTACGAAGGGATCGGCCGGCGCACGGGATTTCTGCCGACGGTCATCCGCAATCGGCTGCTGCGCCGCGCGCTCACGTTTGCGCCGGATGCCGTTGTCGCCAACGGCGATCACATCTATTGGGACCTGCACACCTGGCAAGGGCCCAACGCAGGCGAGCTCAGCCCCGCCGGCCGCACGTCGCGCTTCGACTTCTCCTCGTCGGTGCTTGGAGCGACCAACGAAACGGCGCTGAAGGCGGCGGCCGGCCCCCAGATCGTGCCCGTGTACGGCTGTGACTTCCGATCGATCCCGGTGTTCTTCCTGCAGGACGATCACGACCACTGGGAGAACGACGCGGTCACCGACGACATCGCGAGCTATCCCGTCCCGTGGTTCCAGCTGCAGCTCGCCCGCGCCACGCAGCAGCTCTACTATCCCGAGTTCCTGCCCGATGCGCGCCGGCCGGCCGGGCTGCCCTGGTCGGCCACGAGCGATCGGGGCGACCTCTCTGAGAGCTTCGGCACGCTGCGGTTCGGCACGCTGGCCGAGGTGCTGCTCTACGACGTGCGGCGCACGATGACGCTGGGCGGACCGAACGCCGTCTTCGTCGACCGCCAGGTGGAGCGATGGCTGCTCGACCGCACCGGCGCAGCCGAGGTGCGCCATCTCGTGCACGCGCCATCGAATCCGTTCGGCTGGAGCGCCGGGAAGTGGGGCGAGTGGTACCCCGACATCCTCGACGCTGCGAGCGGGCGGCTGACGACCAGGGTCGACAAGCCCTACTGGCAGACAGGATGGTTGAGGCAGCACGACCGTCTGATCGCGGCGATTGGCGCCCAGCCCCGGCGAGTCCCGCTGGTGATCAGCGGCGATTTGCACGCGGTGGGAGTGGGACGGATTCACCGGTCGGGCGCCGTGAAGCTCGCCGAGAGACCGGTGACGGCCGTGTTGAGCGGTCCGGTCGGCACCTCGATCGAGGGGTTCCCCTCGGTCGTGCGTGGCGTCGGCCCGACCGCTTCGGCGCATCTCGACCTCGAGGAGTCGGTCGCGCCGATCGAGGATCACGGCTTCACGTTGGTCGATCTGCTCGCCGATCGGATCGTGCTGCGGCTGTTCAAATGGGATGTCGACACGGAGGCGCTCACCGCAATCGACTACCTGGAGCCGTTCTACACGACCGAACTGCCGGTGCCGGCCTAGAGGGATCGCTTTCAATCCGCCGACGGTCGCCCGGGCGGCCTGCTACAGGGTGTGCTTCGCCCCACGCAAGGTGACCAGTCGCCGAGCCGTCTGCGCTTCTTCAATGGTTCTGAACCGGAACACCACGCGGGGGTGGAGGTGTGGTGCGATTCTCTAGTACCGGGCGCAGTGCCGGAAAAAGCGCTCGGCGGCCCCATCGTGGTCCGTCACGACGGGGGAGGCGTTCATCTCTTCGATCGAATGGAACTCTTGCCTTGACCCGGCCCCAGGGGCAGGGTGGATGCTGGAGCCATGTACACCACCGGGGCCCTTGCCCGTCTTGCGGGGACCACCGTGAAAGCGCTCCGTCACTACGAGCGCGTCGGCCTGCTGGCGCCGGCGCGGACGAGGGCGCGCCATCGGCGCTACGCGGTCTCGGATCTGGCGCGGCTGGAACGTGTGCTAGCTCTCCGCTCGATTGGCCTGCCGCTTGCGGCCATCCGTCAGACGCTGGCCGGCGCATCGGGCGGTCCTCGAGGGTCGGCGCGCGCGGCTGGACCGCGCCATCGAGGCGCTCCGCGTATTCGACGCACGATCCGACCAAGCCGACGCTCTCGACGCCCTCATCGGCGAGTGCGCGTGGGAACGGGCTGAGCGGCGGCGGGCTTCCTCTGGGGTGGTCCGAGCGCCAGACCGCGTGGGTTTCTCGAAACTGACGCTGTTTCGCGCGATCGCCGCTGCCGTCGCCGAAGATCCCGAGAGCCCGCGCGTGCGCCGCTTGGCCCGGCAGTGGCACGCGACTGTCGAGCCGGAAACGCGCGCGGCGCTCAAACATCGGGCCCGCTGGCCCGCCGGCATGCGGGCATACGTGGCCTCGCTGTACGACACCACGGCGGAGGCCTGGGATCGCGTAGCCCGCGTTCTGGACGCGTCGCGGGATGCCGCGCCGGCGAGCGTGCCTGAACGGCTATAACAGAAGCTTCCCAATGCGTCACGGGCGCCGTCCGGTGCCTTCCTTGAGCGTCGTGTAGCGATCGACGGGCACGTCGGTCCACTCCTCCACGCGCCCGCCCGGCCAGATCACCCGGACCCGCGGCGGCGCCGCCGAGGCGCCGAGACCGGCCACCACGCGGGGATCGTTCGCCGACGCGTAGCTGCCGTCCGACCGCGCCCGCCGCCATAGCGTGGGGCCACCGGCGCGGCTGATCGCCACGCGCGCCCCGAGCATGTCGCGCGCGTCACCGGCCCCGACCAGCCGGACACCCAGCCAGTGGTGCCGATTGCCGATCTGATTCATCAGCAGGCGGACCGGGCCCGCATCGTTGGCCACCACCACGTCCACGTCACCGTCGTTGTCGAGATCGCCGAATGCCGCGCCGCGACT
>CAZCEL010000587.1:0-2850 GCA_964497175.1 uncultured Bifidobacteriaceae bacterium | reverse complement strand
GCTCCGGACCTGTCGGGTCGATTGGGTACGAGATCGAGCTCGCCTCGAACGATTCGTTCTCCAACAAGATCGCCGTCTGGATTGTTGGCGAACAGCCGAACCAGACGAACCTGAGGGCACCGAGCGGCCTGCCCGGCAACCTGCAGATCTTCTGGCACGCCCGCGCATTCGATCCGGCAACCTTCGGTCCCTGGTCGCAGACCGCCGTCTTCCGCACGCCGGCCCCCCCGCCAGGGCCCGGCGGCGGTGGAGGCTCGCCGTGCGGGCCACCGTACCCATCAAATGGCGAGGCCGTGGTGCAGTGCGTGCAGTCGCGCTACCCGAACCTGCTGCTTCCGGTGCCCTCGCTCGAGCAACGCATCGCGAATATGGAATTTCTGAGAGACCGTGTGATCGAAACCGGCATCTGCGGCGGCATGGACCTGGGCTGGAACCGCAAGCAGAGCGGCGCCCTGAGCGTCGACGCTATCGCCTGGCGCCACGACGGCATCGTGAACGTCGTCGACATCGGCTTTCAGTACGACACGCCGCAGTTCCCGTTCTATCTCCAGTGGATTATCGTCGGAGGCGTGCCGGGCTACGTGACGTACTCGCCGAGGCCCAGCTGCTAGAAGACGTCTAGAAGTACACCCGGGCGCCGAGACCGACCTGAAATCCGCCGGCCTTCGCGTCGGCGGCATTCGGCAGATCCGCCGAGCCGCCGGCATACCGTACGAAGAGTGCGGCTCCGTACCTCCGGGTAAACAGATAGGCGCCCTCGAAGCCGGCGTTGACGCCAACGGCGGTTTTCGACTGCTCGGTCGTCGTCGCGGTCAGGTTCTGTGTCCGGTCGGCCACCGAGCCCGACAGCACGAGCTGCTGCGAGACGTTGATGAACGACGGACCGGCGGACAGGGACACGAGGATCTTGTCGGTGACCTGGGTCAACCACATGGCGGACAGGTGCGCCGTGCGCTCCTTCCGTTCGAGTCCGGACAGACCGAGGTTGACGAGCGCCGGCCTGTCGTGAAACAGAGGATGCGGAATGCTTGCGTTCAACGCGGCGCTCCCCGTACTGCTGAACATCGAGAACTCTCCGCTGACCCCGAAGCTGCCCGCGAGCTGGAGGCCGCCGGCGATGCCCACCAGCGCTCCGTTCGCGACCCGGTGCTCTGTATTGATGCGCAGCGTTTCGTCGTACAGCGTGGAGGAAGCCGACGTACTGATGGTGCGCCGCTGAGGCTGGGCGCCGACGTTGACGCCCACGAAACGAATCGGCGAGTCGGCCGACTGCGCGTCAACCGGGTCGGCGCAGGTGAACGAACAGGCCAGGAGGAAAAGACAGACGGTCGTCGTCCTGATCATGAATGCCCTCGCATGCTCCTGATGTGAGTCGGTGAATCGGAAACGCCAGTACGTTCCCGGCCGCCAATGGTAGCACGGGCTGTCCATCCTGTACAATGAGCTCTCCGCATGTCGAAAGAAGGATTGACGCTCCGGTACCTGGCGCGCGCCGCGGCCGGCGCGCCGAGGGACGTCGTCAACACCGTCGTCTCGCGTGTGAAGCCGATCCGGCCGACAGTCCTCATCTACAACTGCACCTGGGTGTGCGATGCGCGCTGCGAAATGTGCAGCAACTGGAAGCACGGCGACCGCAAGGCGGACATGACGCTGGCCCAGCTCGAGCCGGTCATGCGCCACCGGTTCTGGGGCGGCATCGAGAACCTGAACATCTCGGGCGGCGAGCCGACGACGAGAAATGATCTGCCCGAAATGGTCGAGATGTTCCAGCGCCATCTGCCGCGGTTGCGCAAGATCGGCATAAACACGACGGGGCTCACGCCCCATCGCGCCGTTCCGATGTTGACCCGCATCGTCGAGTTCTCGGCTGCGCACGACCTCCTCCTGAGCGTGCGGGTCTCGCTCGACGGCATCGGCGACATTCACGACCAGGTCCGGCACGTGCAGTGCGGCTTCGACAAGGCCTGCGAGACCATCACAGCGATGCAGGCGCTGGCGAACCGGTACTCGAATTTCCAGTTCGGTCTCGCGTCCACGATCTTCGCGTCGAATCTGCAGGATGCCGGGAACATCCTCGCCTGGGCGCGATCGAAGAAGCTGGACATCGTGTTCAACATGCTCCGCTTCACGGACGCCATGCTGAACAACCTCGAGCTCGAGAGCCAGATCGGGTTCAAGGCCGCCGAAGAGGACTTCATGCGGCGGTTCTTCCTCGACAGGGTACGCGACGAGTCCGTGTGGAGCGGCCAGGCGTTCCTCTACCTCCACTACGCCGACATGATCGCCAACGGGTACAGGCGGACCATGCCATGTCCCTTCCGGACGCAGGGGCTGCTGCTGAACCCGTACGGGGATCTGCACTACTGCGAGAACTCGAAAGCCATTGGCAACGTGCTGTCGACGCCGGCCCGCGAGTTGTATTTTCGGGCCGACAACCTCGCGCATCGCGAGGAGGTCAAGCGAACGGTCTGCCCAACCTGCCTGAGTCCCTGCCAGGTGAACGTCGGGGCGATGAAACAGTTCGTGCCCTACGCGAAATTCCTGGTTCGCGCCTATCGCGTGAAGCGCGATCCGACCCGCCATCTCGAGACCCTGCCGACACCACAGCCTTGAGCTCGAACGGACGGGCGCCGCGCCCGATCGCCCGGACACTCCGACGCGTCGTTCGTCTCACAGTCGCTGGCGGCCTGACGGGATACCTGCTGTGGACGGCCCGGCCCGGAGCCGTTCTGGAGGCCGCCACGGGAGCCGACTGGCCCCCAATCCTGGCCGCCGTTCTGCTCGTGCTGATCGACCGGACGCTGATGGCCTGCCGCTGGGTGGCGCTGCTCTGCACGATCGCCCCACACC
>CAZCEL010000586.1:2107-2851 GCA_964497175.1 uncultured Bifidobacteriaceae bacterium | reverse complement strand
GCGCGATCGCCCCTCCAGAACGGCATCTTGCCGGGTTCTCCGGGCGAGGGCGACACCAACACCCGGTCGTGCGTGATCTCCTCGATCCGCCACGACGAAGCCCCGAGCACGAAGGTCTCGCCGATCCGGCTCTCGAACACCATTTCCTCGTCCAGTTCGCCGACGCGCGCGCGGTGTGGCGCCGCGCCGGCGAGGAACACCCCGTACAAGCCGCGATCCGGGATCGTGCCGCCGTTGATGACCGCGACCCTCCGGGCGCTCTCCCGGGCGGTGAGACGGCCCTGGATGCGATCCCAGGTGATCCGGGGGCGCAGCGAGGCGAACTCGTCGGAGGGATAGCGGCCCGAGAGCATGTCGAGCACGCCTTCGAATGCGGTCCGGCTCAGGTCCGCAAACGGCGCAGCACAGCGAACCCTCGCGAAGAGGTCGTCGACGCGCCACTGGTCGACCGCGACCATCGCGACGATCTGCTGGGCCACGATGTCGAGAGGATTGCGGGGGTACCGGGTCGTCTCGACCGTCCCCTCGTGCATGGCCCTGGCCACGGCCGCGCAGGCCACCAGATCGCCGCGAAACTTTGGAAAGATGATCCCCTCGCTCACGTGATCGACATGGTGGCCGGCGCGTCCGATTCGCTGCAGCCCGCTCGCCACCGAAGGGGGCGCCTCGATCTGCACGACCAGGTCGATGGCGCCCATGTCGATGCCAAGCTCCAGCGATGAGGTGGCCACCAGCGCGCGAAGC
>CAZCEL010000586.1:0-2097 GCA_964497175.1 uncultured Bifidobacteriaceae bacterium | reverse complement strand
ACGACCAGATCGAAGGCGTCGGCGTGGCTGTAACTGGATCGCCAGGCGCCCCTCCGGCGGAGGGCGTTCCTGCCGCAAGTCCCTCCGCCACGTTTTCGACCGGCATTTCAATCGACAGCTTCAGAGGCTTGCTGGCGCCAGCGTCCACGATCGTGACCGGTCGGTAGCGTAGCCCGCCGGGAGGCGCGGCGAACTCATCGGCAAGCGCACGCTGGAGCTCGTCAGCCGAGAGGCCGCCTCGAATCCACGTGCCTGCGCGAGGCGGGACGCGGCCGCGCGGTGGTCCTGCGTCTGAACGACGATCCACGTTGACCGAATCGACACCGCCGAGGAATCGAGCGACCTCGTCGAGCGGACGCTGCGTGGCCGAGAGACCGATGCGCTGGGGCGGGCGGTCGGTCCGTGCGGCGAGGCGCTCGAGCGACAGCGCCAGATGCGCGCCGCGCTTGGAGGGGACGAGCGCATGAATCTCATCGATGATGATCGTGTCGATGGCGCGCAGGGTATCGCGCGCGCCCGATGTCAGCAGGAGGTAGAGCGATTCAGGCGTCGTGATCAGAATGTCCGAGGGTTCCCGGCGAAACCGCGCCCGGTCTGCCGCGGGCGTATCGCCGGATCGCACGGCGATTGCCGGTGTGGCATACGCGTCGCCGCGCCGTCGGGCGCACTGGGCGATGCCGGCCAGGGGCGCTCGAAGGTTGCGCTCGACGTCGGCGGCCAGCGCCTTGAGCGGCGACACATACAGCACGCGACAGCGCCGAGCCGGCGGGGGCGGCTCGGCGAACATCAGGCGGTCGAGACACCACAGAAAAGCGGACAGCGTCTTGCCGCTGCCGGTGGGCGCGAGAATCAGCGTCGATTCGCCACGCGCAATCGGCGGCCAGCCGCGTCCCTGCGGCAGGGTGGGTCCGCCGAACGAGGCGGCGAACCAGTCGCGCACCGCAGGCTGAAACACCGCCAACGCATCGACGGGAGACATCTATAATGGGGTAGTTCGTCAATAAGTTACCCGATTACCTGATTGCCCGATTATCAATTTCTCCGAGGACACGAATGAGTGACGCCGGCGAAGGACTCATCGATTCGGACGCACGGATTCAAGAGCGGATGGAGGAGCTGGCCCGCGAGCGGGTCCCGCAGCCCTTCCGCCATCACATCGATCCCGATCAGGTGCGCGCCATCGAGACCCTGCGGCTCGCCCGGACCGAGCTCGAGCGGCAGCTCGCCGCAACCACCCACACGGGTCGACGTGCGCAGCTGGGCCTCGCCATGGAAGAAATCGAGCGGCGCATGAAAGAGATGCGTGCCTCAGGCTGCTGACGCGGTCCACCGCTATCACGACGGAACCAAGCACCATTTCGGCCGGTTCTCCCGCTCGCTCGGGTACCTCGACTGGGCCTCGCAGCCGGCACCGTTTCGAACCTTCGCCGGCGCGCCCCGGATTCCGCTCTATCCGGGGCCCAACGCATCCGCTAAACGCTACACACAACGACCCACCCGCTACGGCGAGCTGTACAAGGTGCCCACGGCCCCCGCGGCGTGCAACGCGACGGCGACCGGCGATCTCCTGCGGCATGCCTTCGGGCTGTCGGCGTGGAAGGAGACGGGGTACGCGCGGTGGTCTCTGAGGGTCAATCCCTCGAGCGGCAATCTCCATCCTACCGAGGCATACCTGATCTGCGGGGCCGCCCTCGACGGCCGGCCCGGATCGGCCGGCGTGTATCACTACCTGCCGGAGCGGCATGCGCTGGAGCGTCGGTGCGCGTTCGACGAGGCGGCCTGGATGGAGGCCTGCGGCGGCGCCGACCTGGTACTCGTGGCACTGACGTCGATTCACTGGCGCGAATCGTGGAAGTACGGCGAGCGCGCGTTTCGCTACTGCCAGCATGACCTCGGCCACGCCATCGGAACCCTGGTGTTCGCCGCGGCAGCGCTCGGCTGGCGCGCCGCGCTGCTGCCGGCGTGGTCGCAGGGCGACATCGCAGCGCTCGCCGGCACCGATCGCGACCGGGATTTCGTCGAGGCGGAGCGCGAAGATCCGGCAATGATCATCGCGCTGACGTCCGGGGAGATTCCGCCGGAGATCTGGACGCGCCC
>CAZCEL010000585.1:0-2862 GCA_964497175.1 uncultured Bifidobacteriaceae bacterium | reverse complement strand
GCTGTTGAAGCACCAGCTTCGACAAAACGCACGGCGCGCGGCTGCGCTGCTGTAGCGCAAGACCCGAGGGCGACCGCCGCAGACCGGCCGGAGCTTGGTGCCCGCCAGCTGGCGACCTCGCGGCCGGGCACGACGGGAGGGGATGGTCACGGTATGGTAAAGTATGTGCCTTAGCCATCCATGTCAATCAAGGTCACCTACACCCTCGACAATGAAACGGTCGAGCGGATCCGACAGGCGGCGACGCGGGCGAACAAGCCGCAGAGCGCGATCGTCCGGGAGGCCGTGGCGCGCTACGCGGCCACTCCGGATGGGCCCGGACACGAGGACGTCAGGCGGAAGCTCCGCATTCTCGACGCCATCCTGGCCATGCCGCCCACGCGGACGGCCCAAGCGGTCGACCGCGAGCTGCGGGCCCTGCGCAAGTCCAGGCGGACCGGTTGGAAGCGGCGAGACTCGCGCCGATGATCCATCTCGACACATCCGTGCTCATCGACGTGTTCACGGGGCCCCGGCGATCGGGCCTCGCTTTCCGGGAAGCGCTGCTCGAGGGGCACGGCATGACGTTCAGCACGATCGTGCTGTTCGAATGGCGGCGCGGCGCCAGGACGGCAGCCGAACTGGCGGACCAGGAGGCCCTGCTGCCAGAGGCCGACCTGGTCGCCTTCGATGCGGCGGCCGCACGGATGGCCGCGCGTCTCTACGGCGAGCTGCGCCGGTCGCGCGGACGCGAGGCGGATCTGGCGATCGCAGCAACCGCGATTGTGAACGGCGCGACGTTGTGGACGCTCAACCGGGACGACTTTGCGGACATTCCGGGCCTCGAGTTGTACGAGCGAGCCTCTCCGTAATCAGCCGCTCGGCCTCGCTCCCGCCGAGGTTCGCGCTGGATCGCCAGATCGCTGATCAGCTTCTTCACAATCAGGGCGCGATCGACACCGGGCCGGACGGGCGCGAACAGTGATCAACCATGGGGCGGCATGGAACGTCCAAAGAGAATCGCGCAGGGCGCGACCAAGGCAAGTGAGCCAGAATGATGCGAACGAACATGTACATGGATGACCCCGGGCACCGGATCGAAGGCCGCGCGACGTTCGGGCGACTGGCGATGCTCGCAGCCGTCGTGCTGGTGGCCGCGCATTCGCCGGACGGGCTGCGCGTTGCCGCTCAGGCCCAGGCCCAGCCTGGCGGCGCCACCCCCACCTTCGAGGTGGCGTCGGTCAAGCCGAACAAATCGGGCGATGGACGCGTCATGCTCGGCATCCAGCCGGGTGGTCGCTTCACGGCGACCAACGTTGCGCTCCGCATGCTGATTCGAACCGCGTATCAGCTGCAGGACTTCCAGATCGTGGGCGGACCGGGGTGGATCGCGTCCGACAGGTTCGACATCGTCGCCAAGGCCGAAGGCAACCTGCCGCCGACAGCTCCCGGCGGCCCGCCCGGACCTCTGCAGCTGATGCTCAGGGCGCTATTGGCCGATCGGTTCAGTCTCGTTGCGCACGAAGACACACGGGACCTTCCCACGTACGCGCTCGTGCACGCCAGGGGAGACAAGCGGCTTGGCCCGCAGCTCCGCCGGTCGGAGATCGACTGCGCCAAGATGGCCGCCGTGCGCCGACGAGGCGCACCACCGTTTACGCCGCCGCAGCCTGGGGAGCGACCCTCGTGCGGGATTAGAATCGGCGCCGGCCAGCTGTCGGCAGGCGGTATCCCGCTGTCACAGTTCGCGACGGCGCTGGCCCCGTTTGTTCAGCGCGTGATCGTGGATCGGACGGGACTCAGCGACAACTTCGATGTCGATCTCAGTTGGACGCCCGATCAGATGCCACAGGGGGCGCCACCTCAGGGCGCGTCTCCCCTTCCACCGATCGACCCGAACGGTCCGTCGATCTTCACGGCAGTCCAGGAACAGCTTGGCCTGAAGCTCGAATCCGAGCGGGCCCCGGTCACGGTTCTCGTCATTGACAGGGTCCAGCAGCCGGGGCCTGACTAGAGAGAGTGGTCCTTGAACCTTGGACCATTCCTGGCAGTCCACGCTCTGGCCTTCTCGCTCGTCGCCATCGCACAGGCCGAGGCGGCCGACCATTCCGGACAGGTGACCTTTGCCGGCGTGCCCGTCCCGGGCGCGACGATCACCGCCTCGCGAGACGCCACACGGTTGGTGACCACGTCTGACGAGCAGGGCGTGTACAGATTGTCGGGCCTGTCCGACGGCGTATGGACGATTCGAGTCGAGATGCTGGGCTTCGCGCTCATCGAGCGCGAGGTCCTCGTCAACGACAGTGCGCAGCCCGCCACGTGGGAGCTGACGCTGCTGAGGTTCGATGAGATTGCCGCGCTTGTAAGCGCGCGATCCGGCACGGCTCCCGGTCCCTCTGAAGAAGGGACCCGCGGCGGGAGAAGTCGCGGCGCAGGAATCGGTCGCGACGACTCCTCGGCAGATCGGCCGGCCGAGGATGTCGCCGCGCAGCAACCGGCCGGCGGCTTTCAGCGGGTAGACGTGAATCCGGTCCGTGAGTTCCCGGCGGGAGGACCCATCGCGGCGTCGCCATTAAGCAATGCCAACGACGCGCCCGGGGACCTCGGCCTGGGCGCGGCCGACGGCTTTCTGATCAACGGCAGCGTCAACAACGGCGCCGCATCGCCGTTCGCACAGGCGGCCGCGTTCGGAAACAATCGACCGGGATCGCGATCACTGTACAACGGCGGCGTCGCTACACTGATCGGGCAGTCGGCGTGGGACGCGCGGCCCTTCTCGTTCACCGGGGAGCAGACGCCCAGGCCCGACTACACCGATGTGCAGGTCGTCGGCACGTTCGGAGGTCCGATCAGGATTCCAACTCTGAGGAACCGCGCGATCGT
>CAZCEL010000584.1:0-2863 GCA_964497175.1 uncultured Bifidobacteriaceae bacterium | reverse complement strand
AGAAGATGCCTCCGGTCCCCGCACCCGACAGCTCGTGCAAGAGTGGCTGACGACCGTCGGACCCGAAGCTCGCGAGGCGCTCAGTCGCCGGGCGCGGTGGCCCGCGGGCATGCGCGAGTGGGTGGCCTCGTTGTACGACACGACGCCGGAAGCCTGGGAGCGTGTGGTCCTCGTCGTGGACGCGTCGGAGCATTCGGCCAGAAGCGGTGCGACACGCTGACCATCGCACCCTCGAGCGAACTGCGCACCAGCGTGTCGGTGGACAGGCTGAAGCGCGCGAGCTCGACGCGTGTCCAGCCGTCTCGGGTCGTGCTGACTGTTTCTGCGAGGCACCGGCAGGTGCTTATGGCTCGCGCAACGTTCGCTTCAGAAACCTCGTCAGGATCCAGCCGTCCACGAACTTGAACGGCGCCCTCCCGGAACTGTAGTGCCCGCAGGGCAGGATCGCGACCTCGTGTGGCAGGCGCCGATCCCGAAACTCCCGAACGAGGTCCCGGGACAGATCGACCGGAAACGTCAAGTCGTACCGGGCGTAGAGCAGCAACGTGTTCCGGTCGCGCACGCGCTCCAGGTACCAGATCGGGCTGATGGGCGTCCACAGCCTCCGGAGCTCGTCGAGCTCGATGTGCCCGTCAAGGCCCTGTCGCACGTGGGCCGTTGACAACCCGCGCCAGACGACATCGGCGAAGTACGGCGAGATGTGGTTGAGCGCCTGCGCCTTCACGAGCGGCTCATGCGCGGTGGTCAGCAGGGCCAGGCACGATCCCAGGCTTGTCCCGAGAATGCCGATGGGGTCGAAGCCTTCCACTGCCAGCCAGGCAATGGCCCGCCGCGCATCCAGAACGGCCTGTCGGCAGACCTGCAGCGTCCGTCCGATGTTGGAGCTGACAATGTAGTCCGCGCGATGGAGCTCAGGAGGCATGCGCGCGTCGTGGTACGGCAGCGACAGGCGCAGAGCCGTCATGCCGTTCAGGGCGAGAAGCCGGCAGAGTCCGACATGACCGCCCGCATCGGCGTTCCACTGCGGGAGGACAAGGACGGCTGGACCTTGCCGGTGGTTCCGTCCCCGCGCAGGGAACAACCGGCACCACACCGTATTGTTCTCGGCGTGCGGGGTGGTGACGGCGCTCGGAAACGTGAGCAGACAATCGCCGGCGGCGGCTGGCGCCCCGCATTCGTAATCCGCAATCGGCGGTGCAGAAAAGAACGCGCCCGAGTCGCTCATGGTGCGCGATACCCACTCGCTCAGGATGGCCGCCGCGGGCCGTCCGTTCTCGGACGCGGCCGCAGGAATCCAGTCGAGCCCCCACTCGAAGGGCCGGACGACGCGCGTCGTGGCCGCCGCCGCGAGGCGTCGCTCCCAGGCGTGGAAGAACGCTTGAAGCATCCGGACTCCATGCTATACTCTCCGGTCGCCGGCTCGACACACCGGCTGCACTGACGAGTCTGATGCTGACTGCCTCCAAGACGCGAAAGCGGACCCTTCGAAAGCGGGTCACCCGTGTCGGGGGAGTTATGCTCGGGCGCTAGTCAGCACACGAAATCGAGCGTGAATCCAGCCGACGCGGTTTCCGACCGCGTCGGCTTTTTTTTTGAGGGTCCGCCCTCGCTAGCAACGGAGGCCTGGCAGGTATGGCACCAATTCCCATCGGCATTCTCGGCGCGACCGGCATGGTCGGCCAGCAGTTCATCGCGCTTCTCGCCGATCACCCGTGGTTCCGGGTCGACTGGCTGGGCGCCAGTCAGCGTTCGGAAGGGAAGGCGTTCCGGGACGCCGCCGCCTGGCGGCTGCCGAATCGACTCCCCGACGAGGTCGCCGGCAAGGTTGTCGAGGCGGCAGCGCCCGGGCGAGCCCCCAAGCTGGTATTCTCCGGCCTCGATTCCTCGGTCGCCGGCGAGATCGAAGCGGCGTTTGCCCAGGCCGGTCACATCGTCGTCAGCAACTCGCGGAACTATCGGATGGTCGACACCGTTCCGCTGATGATCCCCGAGATCAACGCCGACCACCTCCGGTTGCTCGATGCGCAGGCTGCCGCCCAGGGTTGGAGCGGTCGGATCATCACGAACCCCAACTGCGCGACGGTAGTGATCGCAATGGCCCTGGCCCCGCTCCGTCAGTTCGGCCTCGAGAGCACGATGATCACGACGCTGCAGGCGATCTCAGGGGCCGGCTATCCGGGCGTGGCGTCGTGGGACATCCTCGGCAACGTCATTCCGCACATCGGCGGCGGTGAAGAGGAGAAGATCGAAACAGAGACGAAGAAGATTCTGGGCACGCTGGCGGCGACGCGCATCGATTTCCACCCGGTGAAGCTGAGTGCAACGACAACACGCGTGCCGGTGCAGAACGGCCACACCGGATCGGTGTCGGTCGGCCTCGAGCAGTCGCCGCCGGCCGACGCGGTGATCGACGCATGGAGGTCGTTTGCCGGCCGACCTCAGGAGCTCGAGCTGCCGTCGGCCCCGCGCCGGCCGCTGGTCTACCTGACCGAGGCGAATCGCCCGCAGCCGCTGCTCGACGTCGACCGCGACGGGGGTATGACGGTGACGGTCGGACGGCTCCGGCCCTGCCCCCTCCTCACCTACAAGTTCGTGGCTCTGGGCCACAACACCATTCGCGGCGCCGCCGGCGCCGCCATCCTCAATGCCGAGCTCATGCATCGTGAGGGGCTGCTGTGAACGTGGTCATGAAGTTCGGCGGTACGTCGGTGGCGGACGCGACCGCGATGCGGCGCGTGATCAACATCGTGCGGGACCGGCTGAGGGCCGACGCCGGGGAGCCGCCGCCGCTCGTCGTGGTGTCGGCCATGTCAAAGGTCACGGACCGCCTCGTCGAGACCGGGCGGCTGGCCGGCGTCGGCCC
>CAZCEL010000583.1:0-2863 GCA_964497175.1 uncultured Bifidobacteriaceae bacterium | reverse complement strand
CGACGACCGGACGGAGAAGATCTGCCCACTTGACGCGGGGAGGGCTGATAGGGGTGTTAGCCGGCCGTTTCCTGCCCATTGGGTTCCGGTAAGCCTTGCACCACAGTAAGAGAGGCCGCAGGCAAAAAGTTGCACGAGAAGAGGATTGGATTTCTATCAGGGCAATGTGCATTCGAAGTTGGCCGCATCATTCCTGCTGCCCGTACCTTTCCATCGAGCGACCTGGGGATAGGGGCAAAGTGGGCGTTCCATCGTGACGAACGTCCCGGTGACGTGCTGGGCAAGAATCCGGTCTGGCGCGATCGCATCTTCGACCCATCGCTCGAGTGCAGCCAATGCGTTCAACTGGTCCGGTCCCCGTCCGACGCCATGTGCAACACGCGGCATCATGAACAAGCGAATGACCCCGTCGGCGTCGCGGCCCATCATGGCCTTGACGCTCTCGTAATAGTTGATGGTGTTTCGCGGCGGGAGGACCGAGTCGTTCCATCCATGATAGAGAATGAGCTTCCCGCCGCGACTGGCGAACGGCTGCAGATTCGGATCGATCGCGTCAAGGAGGCGGTGGTGTTTCTGGTCCGCGAGCGCGAGGTCGCGCGCCAGTTCGAAACCGTGCCAGTCCCACGTTGCGTCCTCGTGCACCAGAAGCCCAAAGTAAGTTGCCCAATGTCTATTCGGGCCGTCTACCGGCCAGCCGAGCTCGCTGCCACGCTCGAACCCAGGGTAGATGAGCAAGCCTGTCCGCGGGTCGGTAGGACCGGCGTACAGCTTTTTCGCCGCTTCAACTTGTGGCGGTGTAAGACACGAATCGGCATCCTCATTTGTCGGACAGCGCAGAGCCTCCGGGTCGTACGTGCACTGTCGCGGATCATCCAACGCACCGATTTGGTCGATCGAATCACACGCAGCGAGCACGGCCCGATTGAGCAGCTGAATCTTGGGCCGGGTCAACGCCGTCGCGACCTGCGCGCTCCAGAGACCCGCCGCCATGGCGCGGACCCAATTGTTCGTCGGCGCGCCCGCCACGATCCCATCGTAATCTTCGGGATAGCGCTGCGCCTCCATGAGCGCTTCGCCGCCGCCGGACGATCCGCCGACGAAATACGCGTGAGCCGGCGGACGCCCGTAGTAGGTGGACGTCAGCGTCTTCGCGGTCGTCGTCATCACGTGAACGGCGCGAAACCCGAAATCCTCCATGCGCGCAGCAGTCGCGAGAGTCGGTTCAGGGGCGCAGCCCTTGTGCCCGCGATCGGTACCTGCGGTCGCATAGTGCTCACGGAGACCAAGAGCCATTTGCAACGGATTCACGCCGCCACACCAATTCACGTTGCCCGTTCCGAGCAGTTTGCCGTTCCAATCGATTACCGGAAGCCATACCTCGATCTCGATGGCTGAATCCGGGGTCGGTCTTGCCGTCGCCGTCACGCGGCAGTACTCAGGCAAGTCAATTGCCGCCGTTGCAGTGTTCGACATGTCGGGAAGCGTGTAGCGGCCACGCGGAACGAGCTCAGTGGCGGCAACCGTCACGCCGGGTATCGGAGTGGACTGCAGCCGCGAGCACGCATTGCCGTTCGACGTGTCGTCCGCAGTCCGCACCTGACCTGCGGGCAGCTGCTTAGCGCTAGGAAATGCAGCCGCCGCCAGGATCATGAGCAACCATGCACACAGAAGTTCCCGCATTACCGTCCTTCCGATTGCAGTTCAGCAAGGACTGAACGATACGATTTCCAACGAAGACTGCGGATCCGCTCCGACTTCGCTGTCCGGCTAACGATTGGCGTTCACCCGCGGCCGGTCAGCCCGTCCAGCCGGCCGTCGGGTGCAACGCCGTGTTAGCTGGCTCATTCCAGGATGAAATAGTCGGAATCAAGACGCTTGATGTCGTATGTGCTCACCAGCGTGACGCCAATACCATGGTCGATCATGAGCTCGGCGAGCTGTGCGCCGTTCACGAGCACGATCGTGCTTTGGATCGATGCCGCGTATGCCTCCGCCTCCTTGCTGAAGTCCGAGGTCGTGATGAAGATGCCCTTGCGTGCTCGCTGACCCTGCAACGCGCCGGCAAAGCGCTGGATGTCGGGCCGGCCCACCGTGCCCTGCCACCGCTTGGCTTGGATGTAGATCGTTTCGAGACCGAGACGGTCCTCCTTGATGACTCCGTCGATGCCTTCGTCGGCGCCTGGACCAACCGCACGGCCGGCGTCACGCTGTGACCCGCCGTAGCCCATCGCGACGAGTAGGTCGACGACGAGCTTCTCGAAAAAGGCCGGCGGCATCTGGGCGATTCGGCTGAGAATTTCGTCGGCGAGTGCGGCGCGGAGGCGACTGTAGCCGTACTCGATATACTCCTCGGGTGTTCGTTCCTCGTCTTGATTGATGTCAGGTGCCGCGTCGACGTCGGCCGACGTTCGACTTCGAGTGCGGAACTCGACGTACTCCGGAAACCGGGCCAAGAACGCGAGGTTGAGCCTCTCTGGCTGGTTGCGGAGGACTTCGCGCCCTCGTCCCGTAAGCTGGTACACGCCGCGGCGTGGCGAGTCGAGTAAGCCTGCCCGCTTCAAGTGAAGTTTTGCCCAAGCCACGCGATTGGTGAAGAGTGGCGCCTTCCGACTGGGCATAGGCTGTGTCACGTCAGCCTCCGTGAGGCCCAGGTCTTTGGCCAAGGCATCGAGCGTCTCCTGCGTGGAGCGCTCCTGATCGTCTGCCAGTGACCGAAGCAGCGGAAGCATCAGCGATTGGAAATCTGGGATCGCCATTTTGGTAGTCTGCGTTCGACGTGGTCTCTTGTCCAGCTAAGGATTCGCGCACAAATAACTCCTACAAGTAGTCCTTGTACGCGCGGCGCGATTCTGTCATAACGGTG
>CAZCEL010000582.1:0-2873 GCA_964497175.1 uncultured Bifidobacteriaceae bacterium | reverse complement strand
TCGCCCTCGATGATGTGGCACCCGACACAGTTGCGCCGGCGAACCAGGGTCCGGCCGGCGGTCAGGTAGTCGTATCGCGCCGAGCGGGGTGGAAACGCGGCTGCCGGCTGGATATCGCGCTGGAAGCTCATGATCGCCGTGACGAGCCGCTCGATTTCTTCCTCGGTCAAATCGAAGTTGGGCATGCGCAGTTTCTCGAGCGGCTGCAGCACGCGGCCTCGATCGAAGACCCGTGGATCCTGCAACTTCCGGCGGAACCAGGCAATCTTCGAGGTGTGCGGGATGTCAGAGATGAACGCGAAGTCAAGACGCGTGACGAGCTTGCTTCCCTCCTCCGACAGATCCGTGCCGATCGGCTGCGCGCTCTCGAAGCCTTTGATGTCGTGGCAGGAGAAACAGCCGTAGCGGCTGATGGCGCGCCGGCCGAGCTCGATCTGCTTCTGCTTGGCGTCGAGCTTGGCCAGCTCCGCCCTCGCGCTCTCGAACGGCATCACATTGCGAAGGTAATCCAGAAGAACCTGGTCGACAGCCTGCTGATCGGAGGTCGCCTTTGCCCCGTCCCCGCCAGCCGCCTTGAGGCCCGAGAGAAAGCTCGCCACGTCGGCAACCTGTGAATCGGTCAGCCGAAGGTCGGGCATGTACGTGCCGGGACTGTAGTGCCTGGGATCGCGAACCCAGTTGTAGATCCACTCGTAGGACGTCTTGTTGCCGATGTTCTCCAGCGGCTGCCCGAACGTCCGGCGCGGGCCAACCTCGGCGCGACTGCCCTCGCCGACCACGTGACACCCCAGGCAGCCAACCGACTTCACGATCCGTTCGCCGCTCTTGGCGTCGCCGCGCGGGGGATTCCTGACGATCGCCTCGTGCTTCTCGGCGTTTGCGAAGAGATAGGCGACGATCGCGTCGATCTCGGCCTCGTTGCGGACCGCGTCCGCTTCGGAGTTGTTGTTCGAGTTGTACCAGAACCGCGGCATCCACGTCGTCGGCTTCACCGCGCGAGGATTCCGAATCCAGGTCTTGACCCACTCGGGGGTCAGCTTGGCGTCAATCCTGGTCAGGATAGGCCCGGGCTTCCGGATGTCCGCGTCGAAGCCCCTGGTCTTGTGACAGGCGTAGCAGCCGGCCCGCTCGAACGTTGCGTACGCCTGCTCGAGCTTGGCCGCCTGCGGGAGGTACACCTGCTGTTTGTGACACTTCACACATGACGCCTGGGTCATGCTGATCGGCAGCATCGGGTAGTCCCACAAGTGTGGCTCCTCCCAGTGGTGCTCCTCCTCCCATTTCGCCTGCTCCTCTTCGTCCGCGGGCGTGTGTGCCGCGTCCCGGAAGCTCACCGACTGGCCCATGCCCTCGTGGCAGACGGTGCAACCCACGCGGTCGAGCGGATGCGGTGACGTTCCCCCGAGGTAGAGCTCCAGGTTGGGGTGTGTGGTGAATGGCTGGGGATACTTTTCGTAGCCTCTCCGATCGATCGCCAGGTGGCACGTCTGGCACCGATCCATCTTCGGGACCCGGATGAAGTTCACATCGTCGACCACGTTCGGCAGGATGATCTGCTGCACCTTGATGGTGGGCGCCATGAAGTCCAGCAGCGGGGCGTTCCGGAAGTAGTCCTTCACCAGGCTCGGACCCACGACGTCGAGGCGTCTGGTCAGGCGCGTCTGCTCCTGGGTCATCTCGGCGATCTGCCTGGTCGCATCAGCCAGCTTGCTGGTGTACTCCCCGAGCTGTTGCTGAGTGGCCGTCCGCTCGGCCTCGACTCGCTGCTGCTCGAGGTCGAGTTCCTCGAGCCGCTTGGCCTCTGCTTCGATGCGCTGCTGCATGCGCTCGACACCCGACACGCCGGCCTCCCGTGATGCCTCGAAGGCGTACCGGTTCTGGTCGTAGGTGGCCTTCGCGTACTGAAAGTCCAGCGCGGCGCGGAACAGCCGGTTGTCCGCCTCGCCGAGCTGCCCCTGCAGCTCGGAGACCTTGGCCTGATTGGCCGCCACGTTCTCGGACGCGGCCTTCTGCTGGGCCTGGAGCTGCTCCAGCTTGGCGCGATCCACGCCCTGCCCCGCCTGCTCGAGCTGCAGCTGGGTCACCGCCATTTCGATTTCCACGAAGTCGCGCTGCGTGCGCTTCCACTCGCGGTCGTAGTCGTCCCAGACCATCCAGATGACCGACAGGAACAAAAACACGCTCGAGGCCGCAAAGACGACGTTCAGGAAGTCGATGTTGTAGGCGTGTCCGACGCCCTTCTTTTCAGCCATGGTGTCAAATGTTGAAGAAGAACTCGGGTATGGCGACGATGTACTTGAGGTTGAAGATCCAACGGGCCAGCATCTTGGCCGGGAGCGACATCATCATAAGGAACAGGAACACGCTGACGTAGTATCGTGGCGCTCCGAGCTTGTCCGAGTAGACCTTGAACACGCTCCTGGCCAGGAACATCGGCAGCACCACGACATACGCCACGACCAGCAGGAT
This sequence comes from uncultured Bifidobacteriaceae bacterium, assembly GCA_964497175.1. Lineage (GTDB taxonomy): Bacteria > Acidobacteriota > Vicinamibacteria > Vicinamibacterales > CAVVIG01 > CAZCEL01. Next base: position 404 of record CAZCEL010000582.1, on the reverse strand, counting down.
TCCAAAAATCTCGCGCACGAACCAGTTCGACGGCAGTCCCGTGCCGAACCCGCGCACCCAGACGTACTCCGACAGATTGACGTTGGTCAGCGCCTCGAGCTTGTGAATGTCCCAGTACTCAAAGGGCCCGAAGAAGTTCCAGTTGGGCCCGCGCAGGAAGGTCCCGAGCACGATGAGCGAGGACCACAGGATCACGAAGCCGAACAGGAAGATGGTGATCTCGGCCTTTCGTTCGGTGAACGTGTAGTACCCGTTGCCCCGTGGATTGCGGTCCACGTACGGAATGCAGATCAGCCCGACGATGATGAGCCCGGGCAGGACGACGCCGGCCAGCCACGGATCGAAGTACACGAGCATCTCCTGCAGGCCGAGGAAGTACCACGGCGCCTTCGACGGGTTCGGCG
>CAZCEL010000581.1:0-2878 GCA_964497175.1 uncultured Bifidobacteriaceae bacterium | reverse complement strand
TTCTGGCGACTCGGCGTCTCCTCCGGCGGCCGACCGTCGAACGGCCCCGAGATGAAGAACATGTCGACGCCCGGCAGCTGGCCTTCGCGGAGCGCGCCGCCCCCGCCGATGGCCGCCACGGGCGTCGGCGCCGAGTTCGTGAAGGCCACGCTGACGAGCCGGGTGCCGGCCGTGATCGGCGTCCGGAGCTGCAGCTCGTCGTCGGCTTTCATCCGGTAGTCGTGCAGCCGCTGGCCGGCGGGATCGTCTTCGGGTACCGCGATCAGCACGCCCGGGTCGGGCCCCTTGAACTTGCCGCCGATGCTGAACCGCTTCAGGAGCCGATGGTCGACGCGCAGCTCGATCTGGTGCTCGTCCTCCTCGATGCCGTCGATCGTCTCGACGGTCGCATTGCGCTTCATGCGAATCCGGAACTCGTATTCGCCGTCGAGCGGGAAGGTATGCCGGACCGCGAGCCCGCCGCGCGTGGCGAACGGCAGGTCCTCGCCGGCGCGGACGTCCCGCCGCTCGAAGCCGATCTTGTAGAGCTGCGTGACCGGGCGGTTGTCGCGGCTCCCCACGGCCAGCCGGCTGATCTTCGTCGCCGCGGAGATGTAGCGATCCATCAAGGCGGGCGTGATCGAGAGGACGTCGGCGTTGTTGTCGAAGCCGAAGCCCGCCATGTCGCCCGGCAGCAGCTGGGCGCCGTCGATCTCCACCGCCAGCAGGTCGTAGATCGCGTTCACATACTCGGTGCGGTTCAGCCGTCGCGACGCCACCCGCCCCGGGTCGGGCGCGGCCGCGGCTGCGCGATCGAGCGCCGACTCGAGGGCGCCGAGGAACGTCTCCAGCGTCGCGGCGTCCGGGCGAGGCCGGCCCTCGGGCGGCATCTGTCCCTTCCGCAGCTTGCGTACGACCTTCTCGAGCACCTCCGCGTGTGCGCCCGTCTCGCTCAGATCGACTCTGTCGAGCATGAGACCGGCCGTCTTCAGCTTCTCGTTGTGGCAGGTGACGCAGTAGCGATCGAGCAGCGCGCGTGAGGGAGGACCCGCCGCCGCGGCGCGGACCTGCGCCTGTCCGGCGGCCGGCGGACCAGCGGCGAGCGTGCTGGTGTCATAGAGCAACGCGGCCGCAGCCACGCCGATTCCCACGAGGGCGATCGAGCTCAGGATCCTCGACATCGGTCATCAGCCTTTCAGCAGGAGCTTCTCGAGACGATCGACGTGCACCTAATTCGCTCGAACGAAACGACTTCTCAAGGCGACGGGCGGCGGTGCGGTATGGGCCGTACGATAAACCGCGCCGAGGGTGGCTGTCAATAAAAGACCCTCACCTCCAGGGCTCGGACCGACCCGGCCGTTCCGATTTACAACGCGAAAACCCGCGTGCTAGCATACCCTCGTCTTGTCCTCGAAAACATGCGATTTTTCGCAGAGAATCCTCGACACGCGACCCGTGCGGAACATCCGAGGCACACGATGAGTCTCAGCATGACACGGCAGACCGGCGTGTGGGCCGTTTCCTTCGCGATCGTCGCAAGCCTGGCTTGGGCGGCCACGGACCTCCGGCTCGTCGACGCGGCGGCGCGGCAGGACACGCAGGCCGTGCGGACGCTGCTCGGGCAAGGGGTCGACCCTGACACGCCGCGCGCCGATGGCGTGACCGCGCTGCTCTGGGCCGCGCACTGGGACGCCCTCGAGATGGCTGACCTGCTTCTGGCGGCCGGCGCCGACGTGAACGCCGCCGACGACTATGGCGTGACGGCCCTCGCGCGGGCGGCTGAGAACGCCAGCGCCGCCATGGTGGCGCGGCTGCTCCGGGCCGGCGCGGACCCGAATGCCGCGCAGGCGAGCGGGTTGACGCCGCTGATGATCGCCGCCCGCACGGGCAACGTCGAGGTGGTCCGGGCACTCCTCGCGCATGGCGCCGACGTGAATGCCGCCATCGAGGAGACCCGCGCCACGGCGTTGATGTGGGCCGTCGCCGAGCCCCATCGCGAGATCGTGCGGCTGTTGCTGGACAACGGGGCCCGCGTCGACGTCTCGACGAACAAGGGCTTCACGCTGCTCATGATGGCCGCGCGCAACGGCGATGTCGAGACGGCCAAGGCGGTCATCGCCGCGGGCGCCGACGTCAACCAGCTCGGCTCGGACGGCACGCATGCGCTGGCGTTCGCGATCGTGCTCGGCGAGGACGAGTACGCGCTCTTCCTGCTCGAGCATGGCGCCGACCCGAACGGGCAGATCGACGGGATCTATGCGCTCCACGCCGCAGCGGGCGCGGTCAACACGTGGCTGACCGACTGGTCGCGCCGCCAGGGCGGCGCCACCCTGTTCGGCTTCGTCGGGCGGGGGCTCGCGGCAGAGCGCCGGCTGCAGGTTGTCAAAGGGCTCCTGGCGCGCGGCGCGGATCCGAACGCCCGGATCCAGCGGTCGGCGCTCTTCATGAGCTACATCGGCTACCCGAAGAAAGGCGCCTTCGAGCCGTTCGCCTGCGGCACGGGCGACTTGCGGGGTGCCACGCCGGTGTGGGTGGCCGCCTACACGGCGAACGGGAGCGTCGGCGGCTTCGGCGGCGACGGCGGACAGAACTTCTACGACGGCGGTCGGATGGAAGACAGCACGCAGGTCATCCAGGCCCTGCTCGCCGCGGGTGGCGACCCGCATCTCACCACTGTGGATGGGACCACCCCGCTGATGGCGGCGGCGGGGCTGGGCCGCGCGACCTTCAACCCGTCGCTCAAGCGCGGGCGGCGATCCTTGGGCGCGGAGCAGGCCGTCCAGCTGCTGCTCGACGCCGGCGCCGACATCCACGCGACCAACGAAGCGGATTTCACGGCGCTGCACGGCGCCGCGTTCCGCGGCCTCAATGAGGTGATCCAGATCCTGGTCGACAACGG
>CAZCEL010000580.1:0-2887 GCA_964497175.1 uncultured Bifidobacteriaceae bacterium | reverse complement strand
ATGGTCGACCCGACGAGCCTGGTCGAAGCCGCCGTCTGGGAGGCGGTCGCGAAGCGCCACGGCGCCGATCTCGCCCGGTGCGCGTATCCCACCTACGAATGGCTGGTCAGAGCCAAGGCACTCGAAGACATCTTCCGGGCGCTGGTCGCACTCGATCTGACGAGCAACACCGGAAGGACTCTCGCGGAACGGCTCGATGCCGTAGGCGAGCCCGATCGCCCGATCACCATAGCCGGCTGGGCCGCCGGCACCAGCAACGAGGACAGCCAGGCCCGCACCGTGGCTCGGCAGGCCTTTCGGCTCTACGGCACTTTCCTCGGCCGGGCGATGCAGAGCGTCGTGCTCGTGGCCATGCCCGATGCCGTCTATCTCGGCGGCGCCATCCTCATCGACAACCATGCGCTGATTCTGGAGTCGTTCACCGACAGCTTCCAATCGCACGTTCAGCACTCGACGTTTCTCAGGCGACTTCCTGTGTCGCTGATCACCACTGCCGACGTGAACCTCGACGGAGCGACCAGCGAGGCGGTGCGCCTTCTGAGTGTATACAGTGGTAGAGAGGGTTCCGTCCTTCGTCCGTAGGCCCTGGTCCTACGTCCTTGGATTCAGGGATGCCCCCACAGGACAGGTGGCGCGAGGAGCGTGCGGCCGGCTGGAGTTCACTCGGCCGACTGCGCGGCGGCCTCGCGCCTGCTCGCCAGCGTCCGCTCCGCCTGCAGGCGCTCGAGCTCCACTTCGGAGTGGTTGGTAAACTGCATGGCTGCCGCGATCGCCGAGTGGCCGGCGACGTGGGCGATCGCCCGGTGCATCTGCTGGCAGATGCGGCGGTACGAGGGGTGGCCCTGCGGCGAGGTGCGCAGCTCGATCACGTGCATGGCCTCGCGCGCGTTCATGTCCATGTAGAAGCGGACGCGATACGCCATGGCCACCGCGTAGGCCGCCGCGTCCTGCAGACCGTGGGCGACGAGCGCGTCGTGAAGATCGGCCGATCGGTCCATCACGCGACGCCAGTCGGCCAGCGCGCCGGCCTCCTCGATCGCTGCGGGCTCCACGTAACCGTGCGCCGTGGTGAGTCGCTGCCACTCGAGCGTCAGAAGACGGTGGCGCTGCAGGTCGCGAAAGGCGCCGTAGTCGGCCAGCACATCGAATCGATAGCGCGTGCGCTCGAAAGCGCGGCCCGGCTTGTGGCGGCGATTTTCGCGGTGCCCGATGTAGGCATTGAGAACCGCCGCGCGCTCCTCTGGCGGCATCCGCCTCGCCATCGCCAGCAACTGATCGTCGGGGAGGGTGGACGAGGAGTAGAGCGCCCCTGCCACCACCTTGATCTCGCCGTCCGGATCGAAGTCGGTCAGGGTCACCTCGTCGCGTGGCTCGGGCTCGACACCAGCCACCAGAGGACGGGCGGCCGCCTCGAGCGACACACGGGTCTCGGACAGGTACTGAATCCATCGTTGGCCGCGGTCCCTCTGATCGATCCTGGTGAGAAACGCCGGAATCACCTGGCGGAGCTCGGCCAGCATCAGCCGCGCACACGCCTGCACTTCCGCCAGCGGGTTCGCGAACATGCGGAGCAGCAGGGCCTCGAAGGCCTGGCCGGTCCCGAACAGCCCGACATTGGACGTCGTTCCGGCCGGCAGCAGACCGCGCAGCGTGTCGAGCGCCTTGGCGCGAATCGCGGAGCGATGCACGGCCTCGGAATCCTCCTGCGCCTTCGGGTACTTCGCTCGAAAATGCGCCTCGAGAGCCGGAATCCATCTCGTGTAGGTTGCGAAGGCCGAATCGAGCGTCTCCTTGAATTGCTGACAGAGCGGCGAGGCCGCGATTTCGACCGGCGTGTGATACTTCCAGCCGCCGTGCGGGCGATCAGTGTAGGGAACGTACCGCGTGGACTGCTCCAGGTAGGCCATGAGCCGGCCCCACTCGAGCACCTTGGTCAGAACGTTCGACACGCCTTCGCACGCGACGTGCGCCCCGCCGAGCTGTGCGACCGAGTCGTCGCCATACTCGGTCAACACGCGCGCGTACAGTTTCAGCGCCCGCGCCATCCCGACCTCGTCGGTCCCGGGAAAGGTATCGGCCTGGCGTACGCCTCCCGCGGGTGTCGCGCCGCCGCTCCGAACCTGCCCCAAAAACTCATCGAGAAAGAGCCGCCGCAGCGACTTGGCCGACCGCGAGTAGCGGGCAAAGAGCGCCCCCTTGACCGTTTCCGGCAGGTTGACCAGCGCAAACACCGGACGATCGGTGTTCGTGAAGTATGGGGCGAGCGCGCGTGCCTCGTCGGCGGCGAACTCGTCGACGGTCTCGTCCGGGAATACCACGGCGGCCAGCTATTCTACTGCCGGCCCAGGGTGCCCGATGTCAGCTGGCAAGGACACGACGACCGAACCTAGCAGGCCGTGGTGAAAGTCTGACACGGCCTGCTTAGCAGCCCGTGGCCAGACGGTGACAAATCGATTGATCGCCAGAATCGATCGGCTGTACTACACTGCCGCGCATGGCCATGGGCACGCGAGAGACCGACCAATCGCCGTTGTGGATCGCCGCGTCGGATCTGCCGGCGTCGCCGGGGCATCCCTTCTACACGCGACTGAACGTGATGTTGGACGCACACGGCTTCGACCGGTTCGCGGAAGCGCAGTGCCGGAAGTTCTACGCCCCGGTCATGGGGCGGCCGAGTCTCCCGCCGGGCCAGTACTTTCGGCTGTTGCTCGTCGGGTACTTTGAGGGCATTGATTCGGAGCGCGGCATTGCGTGGCGGGCTGCCGATTCCTTGGCGGTCCGGAGTTTCGTCCGGCTGGCGCTCGACGAACCGGCGCCTGACCACTCGACGATTTCGCGGACGCGGCGCCTGATCGACGTGGAGACGCATCGCGCCGTGTTCACCTGG
>CAZCEL010000579.1:0-2895 GCA_964497175.1 uncultured Bifidobacteriaceae bacterium | reverse complement strand
CCGGCGCTCGACGGCGGCGACCACCGGAACGTCCGGCCGTCGCCTGCCGGGCGCATGAGCACCTCGCCCGGCCGGGCCCAGGCGGTAGTCTCTTCCTCCTCAACTTCCCGCCATCTTGCGGAGATCTTTCGTGTCGAACAGCCCCGAAGGGGCCTGGGTTGCGGGCAGCGCCGGTGGGTCAGATGCAAGGCGCGCGAGGCGAGGCGACCAAGACGTACGCTCTGGTACGTTGCGGGAGCCGAGTCCGATGCGCAACGCAGCAGATGACCCGCCGCCGCGCCCGCTCTGGGTAGCGGCAGCCGTGCGTGGTGCCACCGCGCCGTGACGGTGTGTACGCGACGCTCGCAAACTGATCCACGCGACGCTCGGAAAGTGATCCACCCCCAGCCCCGATTCCGGGATCCTGGAGTCACCACGACTTCTGGACCCGGAGGAAAGGATGCTGAAGGTGGATCGCGTTCATGCCATTCGAGAGCAGGTTCTGGCGCAGGGCCGGAGCTGCCGAGAGGTCGCCCAGGAGATGGGCGTGAGCCGCAACACCGTGCGGAGGTACCTGGAGCGGCCTGAGCCGGTTCGGGTGGAGTCCCAGGCCCGACCGCGGCCGGTCTTGGATCGCGTCCGAGGCCGGATCGACGGGCTCCTCAAGGAGTGGTCGCGGCGCACGACGGCCAAGCAGCGGGTCACGGGCACGCGGCTGCACCGGCAGCTCCGGGTGGAAGGCCTCGAGGTCGGGACGACGCTCGTGCGGAGCTATCTGCGGGAGCTGCGGCGCCAGCGGGCCGAGGCCTTCGTCCCGCTGGTGCACCGAGCGGGCGACGACGCCCTCGTGGACTTCTTCGAGGTCGTCGCCGAGATTGCGGGCACGTTCCTGAAGGGCTGGATGTTCCTGATGCGGCTGATGTACTCAGGCCGCGACTTCGCGGTGGTGTACGAGCGGCAGGACCAGGTGTCCTTTCTCGACGGGCACGTCCGTGCGTTCGAGCACTTCGGCGCGGTGCCCGGGCGTGGCGTGTACGACAACCTGTCGCCGGCCGTGCGCAAGGTGGTCATGCCCCAGCGCCTGCTCACGGCGCGCTTCAAGGCCCTGGCCAACCACTACACCTTCGAGCCGTGCTTCGCCCGTCCCGGAGAAGGCCACGACAAGGGTGGCGTCGAGGGCCGAGGGCGCGGCATTCGGTTGCAGGAGCTCACGCCGATCCCGAGCGGAGCGAGCTGGGCGGAGGTCTCGCGGGCCCTGCTCGCCCGGCTCGATGCCGAGGCCGACCACCGCCGCGATGCCCAGGGCCGGACCGTGACCGAGCGGTTCGTGGAGGACCGAGCAGCGATGCGCCCCCTGCCGGCGACGCGCTTCGACGCCCGTAGGGTCGTGCCGGTCTCGATCCCGCGCACGGCCGTGGTGCAGGTCGAGGGCGCCTGGTACTCGGTGCCCTCGACGTGGAAGCTGCTCGACGGCACGGCGTACGTCGGACCGGACGAGGTGACGATCACGTGCCGCGGCGCGAGCACGGTCAAGCCCCGCCAGGCCTTCGGCCGACGGAGGATCGCGTACCGCGACTACCTCCCCGAGCTCCGGCGCAAGCCGCAGGCCGTGCGGCAGGTCGCGCCCGAGCTGCTCGCCGAGCTCGGGCCACCCTTCGGGCAGCTCTGGGATCTGCTCGTGCAGGCCCACGGGGCGTCCGAGGCCGCACGCGTGCTGGCGCGCATCGTTGGTGCGATCCACGAGCACGGGGAGGAGCCCGTGCGCCAAGCCATCGGCGTAGCCCTGCAGGCCGGGCGGACCGACCTGCTCGGGCTCGCGGTGCTCCGGCCGGCACGTCACCTGCAGGTCGTGCCGGTGCCGGAGGCGCTTGCTCACCACGAGGTCGAGGTCGCCCGGGCTGCGGACTACGACCTCATCCTCGGAGGCCGGACATGAGCAGCGCCGCACGTGATGCCGTGCTCGCCGGCCTCTGCCGCGAGCTCAAGCTCCCGGCCGTCCTGCGCCAGTACCCGGCACTGGCCCGGCAGGCGCGGGACGGCGGCATGGCGTACGAGGACTTCCTGCTCGAGCTGCTGCAGGCCGAGGTCCACTCGCGCCGCGACCGCGGATCCGCGCGCCGCCTGCGCGAGGCCCGCTTCCCCGAGGTCAAGACCCTCGACCAGGTGGACTGGAGCGCGCTCCAGGGCGTGTCGCGGCCCAAGATCCTCGAGCTCGCCACGTGCGACTTCGTGCGCAAGCCCGAGGACGTCGTGCTCGCCGGCCCCGTCGGCACCGGCAAGTCCATGCTGGCGATCGCGCTCGGTGTCGAGGCCGCGCGCCGGCGCCATCGCGTGGCCTTCACCCGCGCGGCCGACCTCGTGCGCGACTTGCGCGAGGCCCGCGACGAGCGCACGCTCGGTCAGCTCCATCGACGCCTGCAACGGGCTGAGCTCCTGATCGTGGACGAGCTCGGATTCGTACCTTTCGATCAGACCGGCGGCGAGCTGCTCTTCAACCTGCTCAGCGACCGCCATGGACGGCGCTCGACGATCGTGACCACCAACCTGGCCTTCGGCGAGTGGGTGCAGGTCTTCGGCAGCGAGAAGCTGACGACGGCCCTGCTCGACCGCCTCGGCCATCACGTTCACGTCCTGACGACGAAGGGCCCGTCATACCGCACGCGGGCTCGCCGATCGGCCGCAAGCGATGGCGTCGCTCGCAACACACGGAAAGCAACCGGCGCGGGCCAGCCACCCGAGCCCACGGAGACACCGACTCGCGTGTGAGTTTTGTTCGCCCCTCCCCCCGCGGGGGGAGGGGGAGCAATCCGAACCATGCGGGGGACTGAACGTCCCCCTGCACCCCCTCTAACCCAGGCTGGATGGTGGATCAGTTTCTGAGCGTCGAGGTGGATCACAATCCGAGCGTCGTTGACA
>CAZCEL010000578.1:0-2900 GCA_964497175.1 uncultured Bifidobacteriaceae bacterium | reverse complement strand
CCGACGGCGTCGGCCGCAGCCGCCAGATTCAGTTGCTGCGCGAGTGGCTGGAAGTCAAGGGCTATGGAGTCGTCGAGACCGGTTGGACGCGTTCGCCGCTGATGCAGCCGACGATCGGTCTGGCCAAGGCGAGCAACACGCTGAACAAGCTGACGTTCGTCCTGCTCTACGCGACCGACTTCGCCGACCGGCTCGAGAAGGAGATCATCCCCGCGCTCAAAGCCGGATTCGTCGTGCTGTCCGATCGCTACATCTTCACGGCGCTGGCCCGGGCGGGGGTTCGCGGCGTGGATCGCCAGTGGCTGCGGAATCTCTACGGCTTCGCGATCGCGCCGCACCTGGTTTTCTACCTCAAAGTCGACGTCGAGACACTGATCGGCCGAGTGCTCGAGGCGCGCGGCATGGATTTCTGGGAGTCCGGGATGGACCTCAAGCTCGGGGACGACATCTACGACAGCTTCCGCGCGTACCAGAACAAGCTGCTGCGCGAATACAGCAGCATGGCCGACGAGTTCCACTTCCGCATCGTCGACGCCCGCCGGCCGATCGAGCACATCCAGGAGGAGCTTCGCCGGCAGGTCGCCGCCTTTCTCGAGCCGAGCGACCGGGCGGAAGCCGTCCTCGCGCGCTGATTCGTGCGACGACGCCGCCGGCCCTACGAGAACACCGCAGCAACGATCACCTCGATCGCAGACAGGACTTCAGACCGGAGAATGTCCGTCGACCGGTAGACCGTGGTCCTTCCAGCTTCGAACGACCGCACTTCGATCTCCTTGGCGGTCGCATCCACCAGCCAGAGCTCCCGAACGCCCATCGCGCGATACGTGTCGGACTTGGTTCTATAGTCGTACAGCACCGTCGATGGCGAACTGACCTCGATCACGATATCCGCACGGGTCCAGTGCTCTGCTGACATCTGGCCCTTCAGTTCGTGAGAGATGTACATCAGATCGGGCTCGAGGTACGTGTCATCGTCCACCCAGATGGCCGCGCGAGCCGAGTAGATCTTTCCCCGATAGCCGCATCGATCGATGGCCCTCTGAAGTTGAACGATGAGATTCGCCGTGGCTTCGTTGTGCACCGCGTCCGGCGGTGGCGTCATGTACAACACTCCCTTGATCAACTCCAGCTTCGAGCGATCGGCAGGCTCCCTCAGATCCCAGAATTCCTGGAGCGTGTACGTCTTGACCAGCGGCGAAGTCGTGATCACCATCGCCCCATTCTAACGGTTAGAACAGGGAACAGGGTGTCTGCGCCGAGCTTCCGGTCGCCCCGGTCACTTCAACCCTTCCACAATGTACAGATCCGACAGCGCAGAATAGTAGGAGTAGACGTACGACCGGCCGTCCGGTGTGATTCTGACTGTCTGGATGCCATTCACACCCGTTCGATCTGCCGGAGCAACGTTTTTCCAGGGCGTCCGATGGCCGGTGGCGATGTCGATCTTGAACAGGTGCGCCGGCAGCTCGCCGGTGCGAAAGACATACAGTGACCGGCCGTCGCTCGTCCACTGTATCGGCACTTCACCAGGCAGGAGCCCGGGCAGGGTCCGCGGTTCCCCTCCCCCGGTGGGAAGCAGCAGCGCCTTCAGCTCCGAGTCGAATGCCACGACGACATGTCCGTCGGGCGAGATCGGGTGGCCCGCAGCGAGCGGCGCCAGGGGATGCGCGAGATCCACGCCTTCGCCCGTGATGGCGTTGAGTTCGCTATTCTGGAGATCGAGCGTGTAAAGACGAGTTCGCCGACCTGGCTCTCGGCCCGCGAAGAGAATCCGCTGGCCATCGGGAAACCAGTCGGCCCACCCGAAGTCTTCGAGCTTCCCCGTGCCCAACTGACGCGGCTGCCCGGCACCGATCGGAAGCAGCGATGCTTCCAGCGAGCGCCAGTTCCAGACGATGACCCACTTACCATCCGGTGAGAGTGTTCGCGGCGAGCCTTCTCCGAGCCTGACGGGCGGGGAACCGTCCATGCTCCGCACGAAGACGGCCCCGCCTAGACCACCCGCATCGCCAACCTCGCGAAACACGATCGTCTTTCCGTCGGGTGAGAGATCAGCCGCCAGGGATCCGTCGTGCCAGGACAGGTCTCGTTCAGCACTCTGTCCCTGAGGGAGGCCGGACATGAAGCGGCGCTGCGTTACCTCTGCGGCCAGCACCACACCGCTTCGCGAGATGTCGTGAAGCTCGATCGGCCCGGTCCCTCGGAAAATGAACCGGCGGCGGCCCGCGAGGTCGACCGCGTGCAAGGCGTGCGAACCTCCGCGGTCCGATGCTCCAAACCAGATCTCGTCGCCCGCGGGCGACCAGCTCAGATACCACCAATCGAACCAGCCGTCGCTCAACACGCGCCTGGTGCCGCTGGCGTCCAAAACGGTCACCGACCATTCAGTACCGGCCTGCACTGACCGACCCTCAAACAGGGCGACCGCGTCACCGCGAGGTGAAACTCTCAGGTTGACCAGCATGCCCGGCGTCTCGTAGAGCACTCGGCCGATCGGAAATTCCAGCTTCCACCGTCTGTCGATCTCCCGCACGATGGCCAACTGCTGACCGTCAGGCGACCAGTCGGCCCACTGCACATCTTCGAGCACTTCCCTTGGCGCCCCGCCTGTCAGCGGCACACGAGCCAGAGTGCCTAACCGCTGATAGTTCGAATTCATGCTCCGGGGCCGGACGGCAATCGCCATTTCGCCGGAGCGGGAGACTGCGTGGAGATCGGCCTGTAATCCGAGCGGTCGCGACTCGGCACTGTCGGAGCGAACGAGGAACTGCTCGACAGGCCTGCCGTCCCACTCTGCTGCGTACAGGACCGTGTCGCCGTCGGGCGCAAAACGGGCTTTCTGGATCCAGCCACGGCGAAACGTGAGCCGTTGGAACCTTGGAGCCGCCGAAACTGGCGCC
>CAZCEL010000577.1:0-2912 GCA_964497175.1 uncultured Bifidobacteriaceae bacterium | reverse complement strand
TCACTGGTATGGTGAAGAGCGGGTTCTTGGCGGACTGAGGTGGGAACGGTCATGGTGCTGGCAATGGCCACGGAACCCTCGACGTCGAGGGCGATCTCGAGCTCATTCAATCCATAGCCCGGCAGGTCGAGGTCACGCGCCGGCTGTATCGATCGGGCGAGAGCGAGTACCTCATCGATGGACAGGCCTGCCGGCTCCGGGACATCCACGACCTGCTGATGGACACGGGACTCGGTGCCAAGGCCTACGCGATCATCGAGCAGGGCAAGATCGGGCTCATCCTGAGCTCGCGCCCCACCGATCGGCGCCAGCTGATCGACGAGGCAGCCGGCATCACGAAGTACAAGGCACGCCGCAGATCGGCAGAGCTCAAGCTGGAAGCGGCGCGCCAGAATCTGACGCGGATCGACGACATCGTGTTCGAAGTCGACAGGCAGCGCGGGGCGCTGAAGCGGCAGGCCGCGAAGGCCAGCCGCTACCGCAGACTGCGCGAGGAGCTCCGGCGTGCGGAAAAGGTGTTGTTTGCCCGGAGGTACCGGCAGCTGGCCGCCACCATCGCGGCCGCCAGCGAGCGCCTCGAAGCAGCCCGCGAGCGGGAAGCGGCGGCCCAGGCACAGGTTGCTGCGCTCGATGTCGGGCTGGGCCGAATCCGCATCGAGTTGATCGAGGCCGAGTCGAGAGCGACTGCGGCCCGTGAAGCGACGCACGCCCAGGAGCTGGCGCTGAACCGCCGGCAGCAGCAGATCGCGTTCGACAAGGAGCAGATTCAATCGCTCGGCGCGCGTGCGACGGCGATGGCCGAGGAACGCGAGAGCCTCATCGCCAGGTGCCAGCCGGCGCGGACAGCGGCCTCCGCTCGGCACCTGGCCGCGCGCACCGTCGACGAGGCGCGCGCGCAGGCGGCGGCCGATCTGGCCATCGAGTTCGAGGCCTACGAGGCGGCCCATCGTCAGATCGAGGGACTCGAGGCCGACGTCGAGGCCGCACGCAGCGAGGTGTTTTCAGCGATCAACGCGGCCACGGCGCTTCGCCACGCGCTCGAGCACGCCGCAGCCGCGCGCGAACGTGCCCTGGAGCAGCTCGTGAAGCTGCAGGCGGAGGGCGACGATATCCGTGTCGAAACCGAGCGAGTGCGCGCAGCGCACGCGGACGCGCGCTGTCGGTTGCAGCGCGCTCGCGACGCGCTTGAGGCGACCGAGCACGCCCGCACAGCACGCGTCGCGGAACTGGAGAATGCCCGCGCCGCGCACGATCGCCACGCTCGTGCCGTGCGCGAGCAGGAGCACGATCTGGCCCGGCTCGACGCGCGGCTGAAATCGCTCGAGGAGCTCGAAGCGGCCCGGGCCGAGTACGGAGATGCGGCGCGTACCGTCCTGGCGCAGGCCAACGGCAAGGTCAATCAGCAGGGCGCACTCGCCGACTATGTCGAGGTCAGGCCGGGCTACGAACGCGCCGTCGAGGCGTGCCTGGGGCAGCTGCTCGAGCATGTCCTGGTCGAGCACCCGGAACACGCGGCCGCCGGCTTCGATCTCGTTCGAGAGCAGAGCGCCGGTCGGTGTGGCTTCGTGATTGCCTCGGCCGCTTCGACAAGGTCCGGGCCTGCCCCAGTGCCTCCGGCGGCGGCTCCCGGGGACCTCGTGCCACTCTCATCCGTGGTCCGCGTGAACGGACCGTTCGCGCCGGCGATTCAGCAGGCGATTGGCGACGCCTGGATCGCCGGTTCGTACGACCAGGCGGAGGCATCGAGCCGATCGGCGTCCGCGCCAGTGGCCACCCTCCAGGGCGAACTCTTCCGCGGCCCGATGGTCGTCACCGGTGGAACCCCGCAACAGGCGAGGGGCATCCTCGAGACCAAACGGGAGATCAGGGACCTGGGACAACGTCTGCTCGCCGGGCGGGCAGCACTTCAGCAGCTGTCGACCGAAACAGCGTCGCTTGATCGTTTCATCGCGAGCTCGTCGGAGGCCGTCGCCGGGCTCGACCTTGCGCGCCACGAAGAGGAGAAAGCGATTGTCGCGCTCGAGGCTCAGATCGGCCGCGACGACGAGGATGCGGCCAGGCTGTCCCAGAGGGCCGACCAGGTGGCCCGCGAGCGAGGGCAGGTCGAGGCGGAGCGCCACGCGCTCGATACGCGTCAGGAGGAGGCGCAGAACTCCATCGTCCGTCTCGAACGGGATCAGCACGAGGCCGACGAGCGTCTGACAACCGCGCAGCGCCGGCTCTTCGCGGCGCGCGAGGCGGCCGAGACCCTGAGCCGCCGGGCTGCCGACCGCGGGGCGTCCCACGCGGCCCTGGTCGAACGGGCGTCAGCTCTGGCCAGCGAGGCGCAGCGGCTCGATGAGGCTGCGGCCGAGCTCGAGATCCGGGGTGCGTCCCTTGGCGCCGAGGTGGACGCAACAGTGAGCCGGCTCGACGATCTTCGGCGGGCCGTCGCCGAGGGCGAACGTCATCTCGACGAGGGCATTCACACGCTCGAACGGCTGCGGTCGGACGTCGAGTCCGCCGACCTCAGCCTCTCGACGCTTCGGGGCCGGGCGGACGAGCGCGACGGGGCCGTGAAGACGGCACGCTCGGGCTTTGACACGATGCGTCAGCTCGTGTCCGCGGCGGACGTGGCGCGGGCGAGGGCCGAAAGCGATCTCGCGCATCTGTCCACCTCGTGCGTCGAGGCCGTTCAGGCGACGCTCGACGAAGTGGTGTCGGAAATGTCCGCGCTCGAACGGACCGGAGTCCTGGCGGCCGACGCACCCGTTGTGTGCACCGACGAGGGCGATCTGACCGACGACGAAGGGGAAGGCGCGCGGGAGTCCGACCCTCAGGCGCTGAGCGCCGAGGACGCCATCACGCATCTGCGGGGCAAGATCGACCGCCTTGGCCCCGTCAACATGATGGCCATCGAGCAGTTCGATGAG
>CAZCEL010000576.1:0-2919 GCA_964497175.1 uncultured Bifidobacteriaceae bacterium | reverse complement strand
AGCCGTCCTCACCCTGCTCCTCCTGCGCGGTCCGCAGACACCGGGCGAGCTGCGATCCCGATCGGAGCGTCTCCACCCCTTTGCTGACCTGGCAGAGGTGGAGCACTCGCTGGCGTCGCTCGCCTCACGAGACGAACCCCTGGTCGAGGAGCTGCCCCGCCGTCCGGGCCAGAAGGAGCAGCGCTGGCGACACCTGCTCGGCCCACCCGGCGATGCGCCGCACGATCGGAGTGCCGGCCACAGGTACCGCCGGCTTCGCGCGCACGAGCGTCAGCGGATTGAGCCGCGTGCCAAGACCTGCGGTCAGGACGAGGGCGTGATCGAGGCGCGACACGTGTGGACCCTCACTCGGTCTCGAACAGCATGTCGGTCGCGGGGACCCCGCGCACCTCGCAGGCGCGCACGAACAGGGCGCGGTACGAGTCGCGCAGGTACTCCTCCGGCCGCCGTCCGAGAGCGACCGCAGCAGCCGCGATGCCGCCCTCGTCGCCCTCAATCTCGACGAACGTGCCAACCGGGGTCTCGTCGACGGCGAGGGTCACGGTGGCCAGCGCGAATTCCTCCCGATACTTCTGGTAGCGGAACCACACCTGAAATCCAACCTGTTCGAGAATCTGCAGCAGCAGGCCGCCGTCAGCGACGAGTGTCTCCAACTCCTCGCGGAGCTTGACCAACGAGGGCTGCACCGGGCCCTTGAAGGTCAGCCGGCTCTGCCCCGACTCCCGCCGGACGCGGAGCGCACAGCCGCGGCCACGGAGCAGGCCGTCGACGGAGTCGAGCAGGTAATCGTCCTGCAGACGACGAGTCCGGAGCGGCCTGGCGCCCGTCGCGAGGATGGCTGCTCGCGCCGCCAGCGCCGAGTCGTAGAGAAGCTTGATTTCGCGCTCGATCATGTCACGTCACGCGCATCCGGCCCGAGCATCCCATCAGCGCAGGGTGACCCACGCCCTTGCCGAGGATCAGCACCTTCATCGTGCTGCCGAGGCCGCCCGGCCAGAGCAGGGTTTTCAGAGCCAGCCGGCTGGAGAGGTTCGAGGATTCCGCGAAGGCTGACCAATACGGACTCGGAAGGTTCGACGAGGGGCTCGAGAGAACCGGCGAGCTCAGTCCCAGGATTCCCATGAGGAAGTACGTCTGGTCGAGCAGTCCGAGCGATGTCAGTCCTTCTTCCTGAGCCGCCGCGCGGAGGCTGGAGAAGTCGACGTGCGCGCTGATGTCCTGGCCGCCCGGCCGGTCGAGCCAGACGGGTCTGGGTCCGTCGCCCGGGGTCGGCACCTGCCGGTGATAGGAGGTCAGCGTGCCCGACGCGTGCGTGGCAGAGTAGAGGTGGCGGGCCTCGTGTCCGTAGTCGATCAGGATGAGGAACCCTCGGGCGAGACCTCTGGCCGCTTCTCTTATCCAGGCGGCCGCCCGGAGACCGATCTCGGCGATCCAGCCCGCCTGCAGCACGACGCCGGCGCTCCTGAGGTACGCGCCCAGATCTGGGGTTGAGGTTGGCCCCGTGACCGTCCTGAGCGTGTGGTGGTCGACATCGACGTAGACCTCAGAGAGTCCGGTCCCTTGCATGACGACCTGGTGGACCGGCATCGCATCGAGCAGTTCGTTGGCCACGAGCACGCCCTCGAACCCTGACGGCAGACTCGACGCCGACGAGGCAAGTCGATGGCCGTCGCGCTCGAGCGTCGCGCGCTGTGCGGCGCGAGCCGCCGGGCTGACTTCGACCAGGTGGAGCGCCGTCCGTTCGTACAGCGAGGGGCAGGCGGAGCGGAGCGCGCTCATCATGTCGGCGGCCAGGCGGCCGTTTCCGGCGCCAGCCTCCACGAGATCGAAGGCTCGAGACGATGAGGCGCCGTCCGACAGAACGTGCGCCATCTCGATGAGCTGGCGGCCCAGCAGCTCGCCAAACAGCGGTCCGACGTCGACGCTGGTGACAAAATCCCCGGTCCTGCCCGACCGCTGGGCGGTACGAGTGTAGTAGCCGGCTTCGGGGTGATAGAGCGACAGATCCATGAACGCGGCCACCGTCATGGGGCCGCGTTCACGAATGTGGGCCGCGATCAGATCGGGGAGCAAGTCTGCGAGTTCATTCTCTTCTGACGGTCACGAAGACCTCGCCGCCGCCGCGCCAGACGAGAATCCGCGCGATGCGGCCCGACTGGATCCGCTGCAGCTCGCGGCCCGCTTCCGTCGCGCTCGACACGCGGGCGCCATTGACCGACATGATCACGTCGCCCTGGCGCAGCGCGCCCGCCGACGGTCCGCTCGGGTCGACTTCGGTGACGACAGCACCGGCCTGGCCCGGTGGAAGCTGCAGCCGGCGCGTCATCTGCGGCGTCAGGTCGGTCAGCGTGAGGCCGAAGCTCTCCTGCCCCTGCTGCTCGGGCTCGGGCCGGTCGCCACCGCGGCTCAGCTGCCCTCGCTCGGCCTGGAGATCCAACTCCTCGACAACGGCCCGCAAGGTCTGCTCCTTGGCGTCGCGCATGACCTTGACGTTCACCGTTGTGCCCGGCTTGGTCGCCGTGACCATCTTCTGCAGGTCGGTGGTGTTCGCCACCGGACGGCCGTTGTACTCGAGGATCACGTCGCCGGGCCTGAGGCCCGCCTTGTCGGCCGGGCCTCCCGGCGCCACGCTCGACACCAGCGCCCCGGCCCGCGACTTGAGGCCAAAGTCCTGGTACCCGTCGCGTGGAACCGCCGTCATCTGCAGCCCAATCCTGCCGCGAACCACCTTGCCGGTGCTCAGCTGCGGCAGCAACTCCAGCACGGTGTTGATCGGAACCGCGAAGCCAATCCCGATATTCCCCTCGGCGCGCGCGTTGGTGAAGATCATCGTGTTGATGCCGATGACCTCGCCGCGGATATTGAGGAGCGGCCCCCCCGAGTTGCCCGGGTTGATCGCCGCGTCGGTCTGAATCATCT
>CAZCEL010000575.1:0-2919 GCA_964497175.1 uncultured Bifidobacteriaceae bacterium | reverse complement strand
GTTCACTACGCGCGAGACCAGTTTCTCTTTGCCAATCCGCCAGCGGCTGCGGTTTGGCTCACTTCCGATCAGCGTAACCGCCCGGGACGCCGCGGCGCGCGAGGAGTTCCTGCGGGCGTACGTGACGACGTACCTGGCCGAGGAGATCAAGGCCGAGGCGCTCGTCCGCAATCTCGGCAGCTTCGGTCGTTTTCTGGTGGTGGCGTCGCTCGCAGCCGGGCAGACGACCAACGTCTCGCGCGAGGCGGCGCGCGGCTACTTCGAGGTGCTCGTGGACACGCTCATTGGCGCGTGGCTGCCCGCCTATCGGCCGAGAGCGAAAGTCAAGGAGGTCGGTCTGCCCAAGTTCTACTGGTTCGACGCCGGCGTGCTCAACGCCGCGGCGGGCGCCTTCGACCAGCCCCAGCCGGCCGACTGGCAGGGCGTGCTGCTCGAGCACCTGGTCCTTCACGAGATCCGCAGCCATCTGCACTACGCGGGCGTGAAGGGGTCGCTCGCCTACTGGGCGACACCAGGCGGAAGCGAGGTGGATTTCGTCTGGTGGCACGGCTCGACGCACGTCGCGATCGAGGTGAAGCACGGCGCCAGGTACCGCCCCGAGTACCGGAAGGGCCTGGCGTCCCTGCTCTCGTCGATCAAGGCCGAGAGCTATGTCGTGTACCTCGGCGACCGCGAGCTGAACGTGGAAGGGACGCATGTCCTGCCGGTGGAGGTCTTCCTGCGGCGGCTGCACGCGGGTGACATCGTGGGCTGAGGCCCGATCTGCGTGGAACGGCGGCATCGAGATCATTCGTGTCGATCCGAGCCGCCGGCCCGCACCCCTGGCTCGCAAATCGGGCAGCGGGCCACACGGGCCGCCAGGCTGCGGTCCATGACCTTGGCAGCGTCATCAACGACCGCTCGACTGGCGCCGCAGCCCCTGGCCTCGAACAGCGGCGCGTACGCGGGAGCTCCGATGAGCGGCCGTCCATCGATCGTCACCAGCGACACGTCCGCCCGTCTCGTCTCGAAGAGCGCACGCGGCGCGTCGGGGCCCAGGGCGGGAATCACGAGCAGATCCGCGGGGACTCCCACGTCCAGCTGTCCGGCATCGGCCAGCCCCAGAATCCGAGCCGCTGACGTCGTGACCATCCGGAGCAATTCGGCGGGCGTCACGTCGGCCGCACCCGCGGCACACCTGATCTCGTCGAGCAGGTCGCGCGATCCCGTCACGCGAGCGTCGGTGCCGAGGCACAGGTGACGCCAGCCGTCTGGTGCCTGATCCAGAAATTGACGCGCAGGGATGCTCCTGCCGAACAGGAAATGATTCGACGAGGGGCACCAGACGAGGCTGGCGCCCTCCGCTATCACCTCGCGCCAGAGGTCCACGGTCAGCGCCACACCGTGCACGAGAACGGTGTTCGCCCTCAGGCAGCCGAGCCCGGCCAGGTGCGGCAGTTCGTCCGCGGCGGCTCGATCAACGCCTTCCGCGGCATGTATGACAAACGGCACATCTGGCGCCGTCGAGGCATACCGCTCGCGCACGTCGCCACCGGGTTCGCCGCGAGCCCCCACCGGCTCGTGCTGCAGGCCGAAGGAATGGGCCCATCCAAAGCGCCGCAGTACGCGCACTGGCACGGCCGCATGGATCCCTCGGTACAGCGGGTTGTGATGGGCCACCGTGGTCACACCGGCAAGCAGGTTTTTGAGACCCCCGATGAACAGGCGGTCGCCGAGCGCGCAGCGGCTGTTTGCTCGGATCGCGGCGTCCCTCTGCAGCCGGGGCCTCATGTCGTCGATCCACTCGGATGCGTTGCCGTAGCCTTCTCGCCACTTCAGGCGTCCGTAGTGATTGAGCTCCAGGTGATCGTGGGCATTGATGAGACCTGGCAGTACGAACGCGCCCTCGAGGTCGTGAACGAGGTCGCCGCGCTGAGGCGCCTCGTCGAGCGACAGAATCCGGGTCGCGAAGCGAATGCGAGAGGCAGGGCCCGACGGGGTGAAGATCCGGCCGTTGATCAGGGTGATCGGCCGTGTCCAGAGAGGCATCTACGTCGCCTGCGGCGCGACTCCGACTTCGGACGGGCGAGTGGCAGCCGCCTTCACGGCGTGGAAGACGACCACGACCGGCTCGCCGCGCCCCGCGAGGCGCGGCTCGCGAATGATCTGCACCTTCAGCCCTGCCTCCGCCATGCGGGCCAGATGTTCGTCGATCGAGTGGGGCGAGTACGCCAGCTCGTACGTCCGGCCATCAGCCGCGCGAAACGTGCGCCGCCACCCCTTGGACGCCCAGGACGGATGAAAGTCCGAGTAGACAAGATGCTTGCCCGGTTGAAGCACGCGGCTCGCCTCCGAGATCCACCCGCCCAGGTCCCTCAGGTCTCCGGCCATCAGCGACGAGCACACGAGATCGAACCGGGCGTCCGCAAACGGAAGGTGGCACGCGTCCCCGCACAACACGGGAGCATCGGCGTCGCGCCGCCGAAGCATCGGAAGCGAACGATCGACGCCGACGACGAGCTCGGCGCCGGCGTCGGCCAGCAGGCGGAGATACCGACCGGTGCCCGTCCCCGCATCCAGCGCACGCACGGGCCGCAGCGCGGCAATGATCGGCGCGACAATTCCCTGCTCGACCTCCATCAACGGGTTGTGCGGCCGTGCCGGGTACGTCTCGGCCCATAATGCGTACGCCTCGGGCGCCGCCAGGACGGGTCGTCGGAGGATGCCGAGCCGCCGCCCCCAGTCTGCGAGCATCATTCGAGTGCAGCGTGCCGCATCTTCAAAATCCCGTCGTCTCGGGACGCTGGTAGTGCAGCACGCGGTGCAGTGCGCGCAGCTCGTACGGGGCGGCGTAGACCTTCAGGCGGTACCGCCAGAAGCTGACGAGGCGCAGCAAGGCGCGGCGCGCGGGCGTCAAGCGTCGATCGGTCATCGTAGGAT
>CAZCEL010000574.1:2148-2922 GCA_964497175.1 uncultured Bifidobacteriaceae bacterium | reverse complement strand
GGCGCCGGTTTGGTCGGGAACGGCTGCGTCCGCGAGGCGCGTTCGCCAGGCACATCCGACGAGGGAACGGGCCGTTCTTCGATGGGCCAGATTGGCTGACCCGTCGCGCGATCGAACGTGAAGACGAGCCCCTGCTTGGTCACCTGCGCGACCGCCTTGATGCGCCGGCCGTTTACCGTGATGTCGAGCAGGTTGGGCGCGGCGGGAGGGTCGTAGTCCCAGAGATCGTGGTGGATGAGCTGATAATGCCAGACACGCTTGCCGGTCTCGACGTCGAGGCACAGCAGCGTGTCCGAGAACAGATTGTCCCCGGGCCGATGGCCGCCGTAGTAGTCGGGCGCCGCCGTGTTCAGCGGAATGTAGACGTAGCCTAGCTCCTCGTCGGCGCTGTAAATCGTCCAGCCACTGACCTTGCCCGTGTACGCCCAGGAGTCGTTCTCCCACGTCTCGTTGCCGAACTCGCCGGGGCGCGGCACGGTGTTGAACGTCCACTTGAGCTTTCCCGTGCGCACATCCCAGCCGCGCGCGTATCCCGGTATCTGCTCCTTGTCCCGGTTGTAGCTGGAGATCGACGCCGGCGTGATGATCGTGTCGCGGACCACGATCGGCGGCGACTGGACGGAGTAGGTGAGCGCGTTCAGCCAGTCGCGCGAGCCACGGACCGCACGCGGCAGGCCGGTCATCAGATCGACGCGCCCGCGATCGCCGAAACTTTCGACCGGACGCCCCGTGACGGCGTCCACGGCAAGGAGATACCCGTCCCCGGTCCCCCAG
>CAZCEL010000574.1:0-2138 GCA_964497175.1 uncultured Bifidobacteriaceae bacterium | reverse complement strand
CCTCGCTGGTTCCAGCGGGCGCTCATCGTCGTCGTGCCGGCCTCGTAGCTCTTCGGATTGAACATCCAGAGCGTCTGGCCGGTCCGGGCATCGATGGCCGCGCCGACCGACGTCGGCATGTTGACGAACAGCCGCCCGCCAATCATCAGAGGCGTGGCCTTGAAGTTGGACACGTACGGCGGCTCGCCGTCCCGCCAGCGCTTCGGGTCTTCCCTGTTCAGTTCATCGAAGATGAGCTTCGAGCCGGCCCACCACTCGCCGCCGCCCGGCACTGTCTTGCTGAGAAACGCGTCGGCGGATTTCCACCGCCAGGCGATTCGCAGCCTACCGAAGTTACTCGCGTTGATCTGATCGAGCGGCGAGTACTTGCTGTTGCCGAGGTCGCCGCCGTATGTCCGCCACTCTCCATTCGTCGGGGCGCCCTGCTGAGCACTGAGTGACCAGTCGTCCGGTCTCGAGACCAGTCCTGCGGCACAACCCATCAGGACCACGGCGAGCCAACGTCCAGTTCGGACTACTGCCATCGTTGCCTCCCCGCCGGCGTCATGCGCAGTGAACGATCACTTTCGCACGTTCCTTTGCTCGCTTCAATCCGTTGTCATGATGCTGGCAAGGCCGCCGCTACGTCCCGACATGCCGCTACGGTGGCGTGGAGGGCCGGGCGACGGCCGCGGCGACCACCGCTAGTATGGCCTCGCCGTGTGTGGCCGCCTTGGCCTGGCCGATGCCTGGTACGTCGAGAAGCTGATCGATCGAGCGCGGCTGCACGGCGGCGATCGCCAGCAGCGTGCGCTCGTGCAGGATGACGAACGGAGCCACCGCACGCTGGCGGGCTTCGCCGAGCCGCCAGGCCCGCAGCGCTTCCACGAGCGGCGCGATCACCGCTGATTCGCGGTCGGCCGTTGTCCCGCTCCAGAGATTCGCGACTTGATTCCCGGGCGCCGCATCCCGCGTGGCTGCGTTGCCGCGGGACACTGGTGGCTGCGCCTGGTTCGGTCCGATCAAGCCCCCTGCTCCGCTCGGAGATTGCGGCCGGCTGCGCTTCGAGGCCGGTGGAGCGTCGATTGCGACGAACCGCGTCCTGCGGTTGTGGGAGGCGCCGGAGGAATCGCGGCGGGATCGACGGCGCTTCCCTTTGGATGGACGCGACACGGGGACGGCCATCGACAGCTCGACCACCCGACCGGCCATGACGTCCCTGCCGAGCGGCGTCAGGCTGAGCGTCCGGTACTGATCCTCGGATGCGCGGACGAGCCCGGCGCTGCAGGACGCATCGATCCAGCGTTCCACGGTACGCGGCTGCTCGCCGCGAAGGAGGCCCGTCGTGGACAGCCGGGTCAGCGCCTCCGGCAGATCGTCGAGCTCGCCGACGAGCATGGCGGCAATGCGGCGGCGTCCGAATCGCTCGCCGGCGCGGGCGATGCCCGACAGGATCTTGCGCACGAGCAGCAGCCCGCCAGGGTCGAGGGTCGTTCGCGCCCGCTCGCAGTTGCCGCACGAGCCGCAGGGCTCTCGCGCCGCCGGATCGCCGAAGTAGCGCAGGATCGTGGCCCGCAGACAGCCGGCCGTGTCGGCGTATCCGACCATGCGCCGCAGCTTCTTGCGTTCAATGTCCTTTCGACGCGCGACCTCGACCGGATTGACCTCCGGCACGCGGCGGTTGGGTGAATCCTCGCGCGGACGGTCGATCAGAAACTCACGCGTCTTGACGTCCGCGTAGTTCCAGAGCAGCGTCGCCACGGCGGGCCGCCCGTCCCTGCCCGCACGCCCGATCTCCTGGTAATAGGCCTCCACCGAGCCGGGAATGTCCACATGGATGACTGCCTCGACGTCCGGCCGATCGATGCCCATGCCGAAGGCGTTGGTCGCACAGACGACGCGCACGGCGCCCGAGGCGAAACCGTTCTGGACACGCGTGCGATCGGCCTCGGGGAGACCGGCATGGTAGGCGGCGGCCTGAAGACCGTGCGCGATGAGCGTCTCGGCAGCCATCTCGGCGTTGCGGCGGGTGGCGGCATACACGAGCGTGCGCTGCTTGCCAACGAGTGTCGGGAGCAGCTGGTGCTTGTCGAAGTCCCCGGACACCGGGCGCACGCGCAGCTCGATGTTGGGGCGGTCGAACCCGGCCACGACCACCC
>CAZCEL010000573.1:0-2922 GCA_964497175.1 uncultured Bifidobacteriaceae bacterium | reverse complement strand
TGGCGTCCCCAACGGGATTCGAACCCGTGTTTTGGCCTTGAAAGGGCCACGTCCTGGGCCTCTGGACGATGGGGACCTGTGAGGGGAAACGAAAAATCATAGCACACGCCCTGGCGCCCACTCTGAGGGCGAGGAGGTCGCCGCCGACCGAAGAGAAGAGCCCGCAGCTCTTGCGCGAGGACCGATGGCGGCGTACCGTTAGAGACTGCACAAACGGTCAGGAGGCTGCATGAACCGCCGAGTACTCGCATCGTTGATGTCAGTGACCGCCATCGTGACGCTGGGAATCGCGCCTGCGTCCGGTCAGTCCAGGACGGCAGCGACGGGCGCAGCGTCCTCGCTCCGCGCGCCGGACGGCAAGCCCAGCCTGCAGGGCAACTGGGACTTCCGAACGATCACGCCGCTCGAGCGTCCCGCCAATCAGGCCGGCCAGACGGTGCTCACGGAAGCAGAGGCGACGAAGCTCCAGAACGACGCCGAGTCGCGCAAGGCTTCCCAGGCAGCCCCGAGCGCCGTCCGGACCCAGCCCCGCGCGCCCGGGGGCGGCGGCGCAGCCGTGGGCGCCTACAACGATTTCTGGCTCGACTTCGGGACCAACGTCGTGGGCGATCGCCGCACATCGCTGATCGTCGACCCGCCCGATGGCCGGATCCCACCGATGGTCCCTGGAGCCACGCTCCAGGTCGGTTCTCTGCTCGAGGACCTCCCCCTGCAGCGACCCATCCGTGTCGTGGACGCTGGAACTCGGGCCAACGGTCCGGAGGATCGCGGGCTGGCCGAGCGCTGCATCATCGGGTTCAACGCCGGCCCCCCGATGATGCCGAGCGCCTACAACAACCACATGCTCCTGGTCCAGAACCCGGACTATGTGGTCATCGTCAACGAGATGGTGCACGACACGCGCATCATCCCGCTCGACGGCCGACCTCATCTACCGAGCGGAATCCGCCAGTGGATGGGCGACTCGCGCGGCCGCTGGGAAGGCGACACGCTCGTCGTCACGACCACCAACTTCACCGACAAGACGGCGAGCTTCGCTCACAGCGGCGTCGTCGCCATGGGCACCGGGACCACGCTCACCCTGACCGAGCGGTTCCGGCGGCAGGATCGGGACACGCTGCTCTACGAGTTCACGGTCGAGGATCCGACGACGTTCACGAGACCGTTTACGGCGGTCATTCCGATGCGGCGATCGGACCAACCGGTCTACGAATACGCCTGTCACGAGGGGAACTACGGGATGACGAGCATTCTGAGCGGCATGCGCGCCGAAGAGCGGGCGGAGAAGTAGGACAGCTGTTCACCGCGGCGGAACGGCACCATCAGCCAACGGAATGAACAGCGAGATCCGATCGCCTTTCCCAACAGCGCGGGAGATGTGGCCCTGACCCGTCGTGTCTTCGGCCAGCAGGATGTGCCCGGGGCCTAGACGGAGCTTCCTGCCGCCCTCGAGCTCGATCTCGCTCTCTCCGCTCAACGTGACGACGAACTGGCGCTGCGGCGCGGGGTGCCAGTCAAGGTAGTAGTCCTGGTTCGTGCGGCGGAACTGCAGGCTCTTCACGCCCACGGTCGCCGACAGCTCGGTGCCGCGGCCCTGTCCTTTCAGCGGCACCTCGTACTCCTCGGCCTTCGTCTTCCCGTCCGGCCCGGTGTAGATGCGGGTGACCTTGATGGGCGTGCGTCCCTGCGCCGCCACGGATTCACCGCCGATCCATCGGGCGCCCGTCACAAGGGCCAGTGTCGGAATCCATCCAAGCACCAACGCGCCATACAACAGCTTCTTCATGATCAGCCTCCAGATAGGGCAGTAACCGCCATGGTCCGTGCCGGCTCGCTAATCCCGGAGCGCACTTGCGTTGGCGCACCTGGGCGGGTCCCGTCGCCGGGCAGCCCCACCGGTGCTCGGCCGACAACCAGCCTGTCACGAGGGACGGCCTCCGCGCCCGGCGCCACCCGCGCCCAGTCAATTCACGTGCACGCCGGAATTAGTGTAGTGCGGTTTCACGTTGCGTGTCCCGAAGAACACCCAGCTCCGCGTCCATCCGGCAGTCCATCAGGTATCATCATGCCCCTTCACTTCAAGCAGGAGTGTGGCAAGCGATGGCCAAGGCAATACGCGTACACCAGACGGGTGGGCCCGATGTGTTGCGGTGGGAAGACGTCGACGTGCCGGAGCCCGGGCAGTGCGAGGTGCGGATCCGACATACCGCGATCGGCCTCAACTACATCGACACCTACCACCGCTCTGGACTCTATCCGCTGCCTCTCCCCACGGGCCTCGGAGGCGAGGCGGCCGGTGTCGTCGAGGCCCTGGGCCCGGGAGTCAGCGATCTCGGTGTTGGAGACCGTGTCGCGTACGGCAGCGCGCCCCCGGGCGCGTACAGCGAGAAGCGCACGATCGCGGCCGATCGTCTCGTGAGGATTCCCGACGGGATCAGCGACGAGCAGGCGGCGGCGATGATGCTCAAAGGCATGACCGCTCAGTACCTCGTGCGGCGCACCTACAAGGTCAAGGCGGGCGACGTGGTCCTGGTACATGCAGCGGCCGGCGGCGTGGGCCTCATCCTCTGCCAGTGGGTCGCACACCTGGGTGCGACGGTCATCGGTACGGTGGGCACAGACGAGAAGGGCGCGATCGCCAGGGCGCACGGCTGCCATCACGTCATCAACTACCGCACGACGAGGTTCCCAGAGGAGGTGAAGCGGCTGACGGGAGGGCGGGGGGTGAGGGTCGTGTACGACGGCGTCGGCAAGGACACGTTCAACGACTCGCTGGACTCGCTGGCGCCGCTCGGTCTGATGGCGAGCTTCGGCAACGCCTCTGGACCGGTGCCGCCGTTCAACATCGCGCTCCTGGCGCAAAAGGGATCGCTCTTTCTCACGCGGCCGACGCTCTTCACCTACGTGCACCAGCGCGAGGAT
>CAZCEL010000572.1:0-2923 GCA_964497175.1 uncultured Bifidobacteriaceae bacterium | reverse complement strand
GATGGAGGACGGCGTCGAAGGGCCCCTCGGAAAAGGCGCGGCGAAGCGCGTCCACGTCTCCGATTGACCCGTGCACAAACCGGCACGCGTCAGGAACAGCCGCGCGGTTCCCCCCTCGCAGATCATCGATGACGACAACCCCGTGCCCCGCGTCGACCGCGAGCTCGGCGACGATGGAACCGATGTACCCGGCTCCGCCGGTGACGAGAAGGTTCATGTTAGTGGAAGGCCGAGGGACCGAGGGCCGGCCACGCCGCCGGCCGTTTATCCAGTCGTACTCGACGGCGTGACCGCCCTGACTCGAGGATCCAGGATCCGCACTACATCGCGGCCACGTCCGCAGGCCGCATGGGCAGGAGCAGGCCCTCGCGGGCACTCTCGTCCTGCTGCCGGGCGATCAGATCCTTGACGCGCAGGCACAGGATGTGCGCCACCATCATCGTCGCGTCCTCGATCTGCTGCACGCTGCTCGACTGCACGACGAGTGTGTGCCGCGCGATCGATTCAAGCCTTCGCCCATGCCGGCCCGTCACGCCAATCGTAATGGCACCCATGGAGTTGGCGTAATGGACAGCGCGGAGAACGTTCGGCGACGAGCCGCTCGTGCTGAAGCCGATGACGACGTCACCAGGAGCCAGGAAGGGCCGCAACTGCTCTGAGAAGATCTCCTCATACGCCGAATCGTTCGAGATGGCGGAAATGGCCGCGATGCTCTCTGTCAAGGCAACCGCGCGCAGACGGAGACCTCGGGGTGTCGCGGTCAGCTTGGTCAGGTCGAGAACGAAATGCGATGCGCTCGCCGCGCTGCCGCCGTTGCCACAGCAGAAGACAGTGCGATTGGCCCGCCAAGTGCCGAGAAGGACTTGGGCGAGACGCTCGACCGTGGTCTCATCGAGCTTCTTGAGGACGCCAATATAGTCCTCGACATAACGAGCGAACATGGGCGCCGGGCTCCAGGTCAGCCTGCCGGTTGCGAAACGGGCCAGGGATGCGTGGTCACGACGTTGCATAGCACAGGCCATAGCGCTCGCGCGGCCGTGAACGCGAATAAGCGACTTCAAATGAGCCAGTTAGAACAGATGCTTCGGAGCGAATCAGAGCAGCGTTGGGACGTGGCGTGTGGGGGAGTCACCTGTCCGGCTGACCTTAAGTTTCTGGTGTTCGACAGCGAGGTCGGCACCGCACCCGCGTGCCGAGTTCTCCTGGGTGAGCATTATGCGGACCAGATCGTTCCGGGGCCTAGATGGCTCGGTTCGAGGAGATGGACCTCTTGAAGGGCTTTCTTCTCGCGGGAGGACGCGGCGAACGACTCCGGCCGCTCACCTTGACTACCCCCAAGTGCCTCGTGCCTGTTGATGGCGTTCCACTCCTTCGTGTGTGGCTCGAGCTTTGTGCCGCAGACGGCGTGACACAGCTTCTCTTGAACGTCTCCCACCACGAGGATCTCGTCCGCCGCGCGCTTGCCGGATGGAGCGGACCTCCCGAAGTGAATCTGACGGTCGAGAGCGAGCCCAGGGGTACCGCTGGCACGGTCAGGCTCAACCGGTCGTTTGTAGAGGGCGAGGAAAGCTTCTGGATCTTCTATGCCGATAACCTCACCAGACTGTCGCTGTCCGCGATGCTGGCCAGGCACAGGAGCCACGACGGTATCCTGACCATGGGGCTATTCCGCACGGCGTCGCCGAACGACTCGGGAATCGTCGAGATGGATGACCGGGGGCGCATCACGTCGTTCGAAGAAAAGCCGCGGCACCCGCGTTCCGATCTGGCGCATGGGGGAGTCTGCCTGGCCCGGGCGGCGCTTCTCGACGAACTCCCACTATTGAAGCAACAAGGCGTGCTGGACTTCGGCCTGCACGTGTTTCCCGGGCTGGTCGGCAGAATGTACGGCCATGTGATCGAGGAGTTTCATCAGGACATTGGGACGCCGGCACGGCTGGCGGCAGCGTCCGCCGCGTGGGTTGGCTGGAAGGAGCATCGCAGGCCGTGATCATCTCGCGTACGCCGTTCCGCATCAGCCTCGCAGGCGGTGGCTCTGACATTGCCGAGTACTTCACCGCCCGTTCGGGGAACGTCGTCAGTCTGGCGATTAGACAGTACATGTACGTGACGGTGAATCGCCGCTTCGACGACACGATCCGCGTGTCCTATACCCGCACGGAGATCGTAGACACGGCCGACGAGCTGCAGCACGACCTGATCAGGGAGGCGATGAAGCTCACGGGTCTCACGAGCGGGCTGGAGGTCACGACAATTGCCGATCTGCCGGCCGGCATCGGGCTGGGGTCAAGCTCCACTCTGGCCGTCGGCGTCCTAAACGCGCTGTACGCAATGAAAGGCGAGTGGCGGTCGCCCACGGATCTGGCGCGTGAGGCCTGCGAGATAGAGATCGACATCCTCGGACGGCCCATCGGCAAGCAAGACCAGTACATCGCGGCATTTGGCGGGCTGCAGGACACACATTTTCTGCCGGACGGATCCGTGAACGTCCACCCGGTCGTCTGCACGGCCGAGACGCGTCGACAACTCGTCGAGAGCATGCTGCTGTTCTACACAGGCGTTCATCGTGATGCCGGCTTAGTACTGAACGAGGCCCGCGAGCGCCTGAGTGCGCGCAGCGACACCCGCGCGAGTGTGGACAGGTTAGTCGGGCTGGCCGGCTGCGTCCGGCAGGCACTGATATCGGGCCAGGTGAGCCGGATAGGGAGCCTGCTCGACGAAAGCTGGACCATCAAGAAACAGATGGCGTCGAACGTGTCGAACGTGTATCTCGATTCCCTCTACGAAGCCGCCCTCCGGGCGGGGGCCGAGGGGGGCAAGATTGCCGGCGCGGGCGGCGGCGGGCGCCTGCTGCTCTTCGCCGAGCCGGGTCGGCATGAGTCGCTGCGCGCCCTCATGAAGGAGGCCGGCCTGCGCGAGATCC
>CAZCEL010000571.1:0-2924 GCA_964497175.1 uncultured Bifidobacteriaceae bacterium | reverse complement strand
GCCAGGGAGCTTCCAGCGCGTTCCGCCGTTGCCCTTTCCGGATGAGGCCCGCGACGGCCGACGTCACGATCCAGCGCATGGACGTTCTGAAGCTCGGTGTCATCGTCCCGCCCTCCCCCGTCAACCCAATCTACAGTAGTTTTGCCGTTGCGTGTTGCGTCGGCGCGCCTGCCGTCCAAGCTCGACGGAACCGCAGACTGCTGAGTGGGACCGGCTGCGGCATGGCGGTTCGCTATAATCCTCGCCATGCCGGCCGAGAACCTGAACGCCGACACGTCACCCTCCGTGGAGCGCTTGCAGGTGGAGGCATGGCGGCGAATGTCGCCGGCCGAGAAGGCCTCCATCGTCTCGGGCCTGACAGACGCGGCGTACGCGATGGCTCTCGCCGGCGTCCGACACCGTTACCCCGACGCGCCGCCGCGCGAGCAGTTCCTCCGTCTTGCCCTCGTCACGCTCGGCCCCGACCTGGCGCTCAAGGCCTATCCCGAGATCGCTGCCCTCGGCCTGGCGTGATCGTGCCCGTCGACCCGATTGCGGTTGCGCTCCTGGTGACGCGCACTCTCGATGCCCTGGGTGCGCGTCTCGATCGCCGGTACCTCGAGAGCAACGCGCCGATTCTCGGCGTGTCGGATCTTCTCGAGCGCGCGTTGAACGCCGCTTAGCGGTATCATCTCGCGGACAGAAGAGCCCACCGATGCACCGGTCGCCCGGCGCTCGCGTTGGCGCGTACGCGCTCGTGGACACCCTCGGAGCGGGCGGCTCGCCCACACTCGTGTCTGAAGCAGGCGTGCTCCGGCGAGCTCCCGCTGTGCCCATGGAGCCGGGGACGTGATTGGGCGCAGGATCGGCGCCTACGACGTCCTCGGCAAGATTGGCGAAGGCGGCATGGGCGAGGTGTACAAAGCCCGGGACACGCGCCTGGATCGCTTTGTCGCCCTCAAGATTCTTCCCGACGTGCTTGCCGCCGACCCGCAGTTCCGGGAGCGGTTCGAACGGGAGGCCCGCGCGATCTCGCAACTGTCGCATCCTCACATCTGCGTGCTCCACGACGTCGGCCATCAGGACGGGACCGATTTCCTCGTCATGGAGTACCTGGAAGGCGAGACCCTCGAGCAGCGGCTGAAGAAAGGCGCGCTGCCGCTCCAGCAGGCGCTTCAGTACGGGACCCAGATCGCCGACGCGCTCGACACCGCGCATCGCGCCGGCGTGGTCCATCGCGATCTGAAGCCCGCGAACGTGATCCTTACCAGGAGCGGCGCCAAGCTGCTCTTTTGGACTGGCCAAGATGGCGGCGCCCGTCGGGATCACGGCTGGTGTCACGATGCCCACGACACCGCCTGGATTAACCGCTCAGGGCAGCATTCTCGGCACGCTGCAATACATGGCGCCCGAGCAGCTCGAGGGTCGCGACGCAGATGCGCGGACCGACATCTTCGCGTTCGGGACCGTGCTGTACGAGATGGTCACCGGACGGAAAGCGTTCGAGGGCAAGACGCAGGCGAGCATGATTGCCGCCATTCTCGAGCGTCCCGCCCCCTCCATCACGGCGGCGCAGCCGCTCGCGCCGGCGGCGCTCGATCGGATCGTCCAGACCTGCCTGGACTAACAGCCCGATGAGCGATGGCAGAGCGCCCGCGACCTGCTGCGCGAATTGCGGTGGACCGCGTCTATGCCGCCGCAGGACAGCGCAGCCGCGAGCGCCGGCGCACCGGCACGGCGCCGGTTCGGATCGTCATGGCGTTGGCCGGCGGCTGCGGCTCTCTTTGCCGTGACGTCGCTCGCGCTTGCGACCGCACTGATCTACCGCCCGCGGACGGGTGAGATCGCCGAGCCCATTCGTTTCACTGTGACGACACCTCCCGAGGCAACCTCTTTCGGTAACACGCCAGGGGGTGCGGATGTCATGCCCGTC
The DNA here is from genome assembly GCA_964497175.1 of uncultured Bifidobacteriaceae bacterium. Lineage (GTDB taxonomy): Bacteria > Acidobacteriota > Vicinamibacteria > Vicinamibacterales > CAVVIG01 > CAZCEL01. The sequence continues at coordinate 1,012 of CAZCEL010000571.1, read as the reverse complement.
GCCGTGTCGCCGGATGGCCGCTGGCTGACCTACGGCGCCCGGATCGGGGGCAGGCAGCAATTGTGGTTGCGAGCGCTCGAGGGAATCGAGGCGCGTCCGCTGCCTGGGACAGACGGTGCGAGGTATCCGTTCTGGTCCCCGGACAGCCGCTCGATTGGCTTTTTTACAATCAATGATCTGCGGAAGGTCGATGTCGCCGGGGGTACCGCTCAGAAGATCGCGGACGTCGCCACTGGTCGAGGGGGGACCTGGAATCGTGATGGCACGATCCTCATTGGAACACTGGAACGCGGCCTGTTTCGCGTCGCCGCGACCGGCGCCCTCGATCCGGTCGCCTCGTCCGGGGCCGGCGACGAGCTTGTCGGCCAGTATCCGGTCTTCTTGCCGGACGGCCGTCATTTCCTGTACTGGGGAATCGGCGGCCAGGTTCAGAATGCGATCTATATCGGAACGCTGGATTCGAACGAGCGGCAACTTCTCGTTGCCGCCGATCACGGCGCGCAGTATGCAGCCGGCCAGTTGTTGTTCGTCAGCGGACGATCGTTGATGGCACAGCCATTCGATCCAGTATCCCGAAAGATGGTCGGCGCACCCGTTCTCGTCGCTGAATCGGTCGCGGTCACGAGCAGTGGCTATGCCGCATTCTCAGCCTCCGACAACGGCATCCTGGTGACCGGAAGCAATCCAGCGACGAGCACACGGTTGACCTGGTTCGATCGCTCGGGCAAGCCACCGTGAACTGGCCGACGCTGGTGAGGAAGTGAGTGCGGCGTCAGCGCGGCTACCTTGCTTCCCGTCCGTGAAATGCGCGGAGCATCATGATGGTGCGGCCTTCGTAGCCGCGATACTCCTCGCGTCCTTTGATGGCCCGCCCCAGCTTCGGGTGGCGACGCAGCACCTCCGCCCGTGTGATCAGTTCACGGCCGACGCGCTTGGCAAGGTCCGGGCCCGGCCACGGCCGGAACTCGCGCGTGCCCCACGTGCGAAGCCACCGCACGACACGCGCGTGTGG
>CAZCEL010000570.1:0-2945 GCA_964497175.1 uncultured Bifidobacteriaceae bacterium | reverse complement strand
CGTGCGATCGGACCCGAAGGCGATCGTGGAGAGCGCGGGCGGCCGCAGCTTCCGTGTGAACCGCGAACACGAGGAAATTCGGGTCGAGTACGACAGGCTCCTCACCTATCCGGACGGCACCAGCCGGATGATCGGCGTCAAGGTCGTGACCGAGCGCGCCGGCGGGCGCACGTTCACGATCACCGGCAGGGAAGGGACCACCGGGCGGAACGAGGCGGACGTCAACCTCGAGGGCGGCGTGCACATCTCGGCGAGCGACGGCATGGTCGTCACGACCGATCGTGCGGCGTTCACCCAGGCCGATGGCATCGCGCGGGCGCCGGGCGACGTGCGGTTCTCGCGTGGCCGCATGACCGGTTCGGGCGTGGGCTTCACGTATGACCGGATCGGCAACGTCCTCACAATTGGCCAACGCGCCGAGGTTCAGGTGGCGCCCGATGTGCACGGCGAGGGAGGCGTCACCATTCGTTCCGGGGCGCTGACGTTCGCCAGAAACGACCGGACACTTCGGTTCGACCACGGTGTCAAGGCTTCGCGCGGTGGCGAGACCATCGAGGCCGATGCCGCGGTCGCACATGTGACAGAAGCGGAGGACGGTCTCGACGATCTGGCGCTTCACGGCAACGCCCGGATTGCACCGGTGGGCGGCCGACCGGGCACCCTCCGATCGCTCTCGGGGCAGGCAGTCGACCTGCGGTATGCCCCCGACGGTCAGACGCTTCGGCGGGCCGTGCTGACCGGGACCGCAGTGATCGAGGTGGGCGCCGGCCAGGGAGCGGCTGGCAGACAGATTGCCGCTCACGCGATCGACGTCTCGCTGGCGGAGGACGGGAAAACTCCGGTCTCTCTGGACGCCCGGGACAACGTTCGGCTCACGCTTCCCGCGGAGCCCGGCGGCGTCGGAAGGACGGTCGCCGCGCAGACGCTTGCCAGCCGGGGCGACCCGAGCAGCGGGCTGCGCTCCGCGCGCTTCGATGGCAACGTGCAGTTTTCCGAGCAGGGGCAGGACGTCAACCGGGCCGCTCGGTCGGTGACGCTGGATCTGGAGATTGCACCCGGTTTCAGCTCCATCGAGGAGGCACGCTTTACACGGTCCGTCCGATTCTCCGACGGCGATGTGTTCGCTACGTCATCTGACGCGCGCTACGTGCTCGAGACGGGCACGCTCGAATTGACGGGTACAGACGCAGGCAGTCCAACCCCGCGTGTCGTCAACTCTCGGATCAGGATCGACGCCCTCCGCCTCGAAGTGACCCTGGATGGCCCCCACGTGAAAGCGTCGGGCTCGGTGAAAAGCGAGCTCCGCCCCACCCCAGAACACGCCCCAGACGGCGAGCGCGGGGGGCATCGCGTGCCATCGATGCTGAAGCAGGACCAGCCGGTGAACGTGACGTCGCAGGACCTGGCGTACGATGGGGCGGCGTCGCAGGCCGTCTATTCGGGCAGCGCCCAGCTCTGGCAGGGCGACACTTCTATCAAGGCGGGCAGCATCGCGATCGACGGTGCCACGGGGAATCTGAAGGCCGAGGGCTCCGTCACGACGAGCACGACCCTTGTACAGACCGCCGAGGACGGGACCAAGGAGGATGTGCGCTCGATCGCCCGCGCCAAGGAGTTCCAATACGAGGAGGCCGTGCGCCGCGCGGTCTACTCCGGCGACGCACACGTCACGGGCCCGCAAGGCGACCTCACGGCGAAGGTCGTCGAACTCTATCTCAAGCCATCGGGCGACGAGCTCGATCGCGCCGAGGCCTACGAGGCCGTGACGCTCATGGCCGGTGCCCGCAAGACCACGGGACTTCGGTTGACGTATTTCGGCGCTGACGAGCGCTATCTGGTCACCGGCACTCCCGTCACGATCATCGACGACTGCGGGCGCGAGACCGTCGGCCGCACGTTGACCTACCTGAAGGCCGCCGATAGGATCGTGATCGACGGCAGCGAGCAAGTTCGCACACAGACCAGGAGCAGGTCGCCTTGCCCCTGATCGGTCGTGGCGCGGACCGCGATCGGTACACACACGCGACCTTCTTCCGATGGGAACTCTCCGCACCATCAATCTGACCAAGTCGTACGGCGGCCGCACCGTCGTCCGGGGAGTCAACGTCGAGGTCGCCGCGGGAGAGATCGTCGGGCTGCTGGGGCCCAACGGCGCTGGCAAGACGACGACGTTCTACATGACGGTCGGCCTGACGGCGCCCGATGCGGGGCGCGTCGAGCTCAACGGCGTGGATGTCACCGGCGACCCGATGTACGTCCGGGCGCGCAAGGGCATCGGGTATCTGCCGCAGGAGGCGTCGATTTTCCGAGGCCTCACGGTCGAGCAGAACATCATGGCGATCCTCGAGACCATGGATCTCGACCGCGCCGCGCGGCGGGCGCGGCTGCGGGACCTGCTGGGCGAGCTCAACCTGACCCCGCTGGCCCGTGCACCGGCCCATACGCTCTCGGGAGGCGAGCGTCGGCGGGCCGAAATCACCCGGGCGCTGGTGGTCTCGCCGCAATACATTCTGCTCGACGAGCCCTTCGCAGGCATCGATCCCCTCGCGGTCATCGACATTCAGAAGATCATCTTTCACCTCAAGGATCGCGGCATCGGCGTGCTCGTCACCGACCACAACGTGCGCGAGACACTGCGCATCACCGACCGCGCCTACATCGTGCACGGCGGCGTGATCTTCAAGAGCGGCACGCCGGTGAGCCTCGCGGCCGATGAGGACGTCCGGCGGATTTATCTGGGGCCCGAGTTTCGCTTAGACTAAGATAAGGCCTGGGAATTGCATACACGCGTCGGCTCATGGGTATCCAGCAGAAACTCCACACGAAACTTGTCCAGAAGCTGATTCTGACACCATCGCTGCAGCAGGCGATCAAGCTGCTGCCGATGTCCACGCTCGAGCTGTCGGACCTCCTCAACCAGGAAATGGTCGAGAATCCCATGCTGG
>CAZCEL010000569.1:0-2946 GCA_964497175.1 uncultured Bifidobacteriaceae bacterium | reverse complement strand
GGGCCCGCGCGCGAGCGTGGCCCCGCGGGCCTCGTCGCCCAGCACCTGGTTCACTGTGCTGCCGGTGAAGGCCTTCTCGCCGGTCAGGCACTCGTACAGGATCGCGCCTAGTTCTAGGGCGTGGACATCGCTCGCCGGGCCCATCTTCGCGAGATCCCCGTCGATCTGCTCGGGGGCCATGTAGCCCGGACTCCCCATCATGGCCCCCGCCGCCGTAAGCCGCGGATCGTCCGACAGCGCGACCTTGAGCGCCACCTCGCGCCCCAGCACGCCGTCGGCGGCCCCCCCCGCTGGCCTTGACCTTCGTTGCGGACCTGCGCGTCGTACTCCACGCCCGCGGCGTTGGTCCCGAAGATGAACCCGTTCTGCCGATCGTGATAGGTGTCGAAGATCATCTGGAACGAGTCCTGGCCGTTCATCCCGGAGTCGCGCCGCGAGTCGGTCGTGATGATCCTCGTCGGGTCCGCGTCGTAGCAGATGACGCCGACGTAGATGGCCGCATCGTCATAGATGAGCCGCACCTCGGTGGACTCGCTGGAGGGCTGCCCTTCCATCGGCTCCGCCTGCACGAAGCCGCTGAGCGGCGTCGCCTGCTGCCAGACCCGCTCGTCGAGCACTCCATCGATCACCGGGGCCTCGCCGACCCGCGCGGCGCTCGCCCGCCTCGGGCCCGCCGGCACGCCGTTACCGGCTGCCAGCCCCTGCCCGGCCGCGGAACCTGAGACGAATAGCACAGAGAGAGCGGCGGCCATCCTGACGCATGCGCTGGGCGGGTTCACGACTCGTCTGATCCTGTGCGCTGCTCGACAACCAGTGAAGCAACAGATAGGTGAAGCGACGAGGCGGAACGCGCCGCACGAAACACGGAGGCGCAGCCGTACCAACGCAGCCGGGAGGTCGCGCGGTCTCGCACGACGGCCTGCTACTGTCCTGTGGGCCAGGCCACACCCTGCTGACGGGTGGTCACAGGCGCCAGGCCCTTGAAGAGAAAGCGTTGCAGGCGCCGGCCCTCGTAGGTTTCCACCGTATACAGGTTGCCCTTCGAATCCGTCGCGATGTTGTGCAGGGAGTACCACTCGCCCGGATAGTGGCCGCCCTTCCCGAACGTCGTCAACTCGGTCATCGTCGAGCGCTCGAAGATGCGGACCTTCTGGTTGCGTCCGTCGGCAATGTACAGGAACCGCTGCTGCGGGTCGCGAGAGAAGGCGACGTCCCAGACCGAGCCGTCGCCGCGTGAATCCTTCTGTGTGTAGACCTCGCGCACGTAGGTGCCGTCGGCCTTGAAGATCTGCAGCCGGTTGCTCGTCCGGTCGCAGACGTACACAAGGCCGTCGTTTGAAACGTCGGCGCAGTGAACCGGACCGCGGAAGTGCTGGTAGACCACCGTCGGGTCGTACGCGCCCTGCGACGCCGCCGCCTTGTCGTCGGGCGGCTTGCCGTACGCGCCCCAGAAGCGCTTCATCTTGCCGCTGTCGGCGTCGATGACCGCCACACGGCGGTTCCCGTAGCCGTCGGCCACGAACACTTCGTTGCTCGGCGCGTGGAAGAAGGTCTTCGCCACCATGTAGAAGTGATCGGTCGCAAGACTGTCTGCGGCGACCCCTTTGCGGCCCACCTGCATCACGAACCGACCGTCCTGGGTGAACTTGAGCACGTGACCGTCGCCGGCGCCGTTGCCCCCGATCCAGACGTTACCCTTGTTGTCGATGTTCAGGCCGTGGTTCGACGAAGGCCACTGCCAGCCGGGGCCGTCCTGCCCGCCCCAATGCCGGAGCAGCTTGCCGGATTGATCGAACTCGAGGATCGGCGGCGCGCTCTTGCAGCATTCGCCCGTCTGACGATCGCCGGCGCCCTCGATCGCGTCGAGCACGTCGGGCCGATGCACGATCCAGACGTGGTCCTGGGCGTCCACCCAGAGGCCAATCGACTGTCCCTGGTACCAGTCGTTGGGCAGCGGTTTCGGGAACGTCGGATCGACCTCGAATCGCGGGGCCATCACCTGGCCCTGGGCCTGCGCGGCCGCCGTTCTCTCGAGCAGCCCCTGGGCGACGCCCAGCGCGGCGAGCACGGCGACCAACGTCGCGCCAACCCACAGACTCCGCATGCGCCTCATACCATTACCTCTCGATCGGCCTGCCCGGTCAGGACATCGGCGCCGACTGCCAACGTCCTGCTACTTGCCAGGCGCGAATTTCTGGACCCGCTTGCCGTGATGTGTCTCGCCCGTGTACATGTTGCCCTGCGAGTCGACTGCGATTGCATTGACTGCCAGGAACTGGCCCGGATAGCGGCCGCCGCTGCCGATGGCCCCGACCTCGGTGAGCGAATCGCGCGCGAGGACGCGGACCTTCTTGTTCACGCCGTCGGCGACAAACAGGTACCGCTGCTGCGGGTCGCTCGAAAACGCCAGATCCCAGACCGACCCGTGCGCCGAGACGACGAAGTTCGCGCCGCCACCAAGTGCGACGGTCGCTCCCATCGTGTCCCGGGCCACGATGGCCTCCTTGATGAACTTGCCGCTCTTGTCGAACACCTGTATCCGGTTGCTGCTGCGGTCGCACACGTACACCATTCCGTCACGCGTAATCTCGACGCAGGTCACGTCGCGGAACGAACGCGCCGGCGGGTCGGCCGGGCTGTAGGGGCCCGGCGCCGCAGAGGCGGTCTTCTCGCCGAACGCGAACCAGTGACGCTTGTAGGCGCCCTTGTCCGCGTCGAAGACGACGATGCGCCGGTTGCCCGTGTCGGCGACGAAGATTTCGTTGGCGGCTGCGTCGTACGCCACTGCGGAGGGGCGGTTCAACGTCGTCTGGCTGTCGGGCCCATCCATCTTGCCCGGCGTGCCAATCGTGAGCAGATGACGACCGTCTCGGGTGAATTTCAGCACGTGGGCGTCGGGAGCCGGCGGAGCCACCCCGGCCGGGCCTCGACGAAGAGGACGAACAC
>CAZCEL010000568.1:0-2954 GCA_964497175.1 uncultured Bifidobacteriaceae bacterium | reverse complement strand
CTGCCCGCGAACTCCCAGTTCGCCGGCCGCTGGCCGAACCCGAACGCCCAGTCGGAGTCGTAGAACGTGTTGATATGCGGGTTGGTGAAGTCGCGGTTCGAGCTGGGTCCCAGCTCGCCGTTGGCCGCGGGGTTCAACGGGTCGCCGTCCGGGAAGAAATTGTTGTTGAGGTCCCTCCAGGAACGACTGTTGGAGCGGTTGGTCTCGATCGGATTGATGCGCCGCGCATACCCATTGCCTTCCCGGAGCACATAATGGCTCGCCGTGGCCTTGAGCGCCGTCTTGCCGTCGCCGAACAGGTCGTAGGAGGCCCCCAGCCGGGGCGACAGGTCCTTCCACCTCACCGCTTCCTGCCCCGGGAAGAACCGGCTCACGGGCACGAAGACCGAGGGCGCGGCCGTGTGGTCGGGATAACTGTTGGTGAAGAACCCGTAGCGCACCCCCGCATTGACTGTCAACCGATCCAGCCTCCACTGGTCCTGCGCGTAGATCCCCAGATTGTCCATTTCGAAATACCGGTCTGAGGGCGTATCGTAGTACGTGACGAGCAGCGGGGTACCACGGAACGTGATGTAGGTCATGGGGAGCGCGCCGAGCTCCTCTTCGTGGAACCACTGTCTGTCGTAGTGGTGCGACCACGTGTAACTGAAGCCCACCTTGAAGGCATGACTGCCGGTCACGTATGACATGGAGGCGCGAGAGGTATTCGTCGTGTAGGGACTGCGGCGTATCGTCGACTGCCACAGCACACCGGCATTACGTTCCACCCGGTTCGCCGACACATCGAAGATCCCAGGGATGTCGTTCTGGGCGTACGCCTGCCCGGGCCATTCGACCGGCTGGGGCCCGTGCGAGGCGCCGGCCTCGAACAGGAGCCGGCTCGTGGCCGTGGCCGTCCAGGTCACCTGATACAGGTGGTTGGCCGCAACCGGGCGAATAGTTGCCTCCGGCAGCCTGGTGAACGATCCGAGCAGACCGACGAGAAAATGAGGGTAGGTCTGCACGCCGTGCGTCATGTAGGCCGTGAGCTTGTTCCGCGGCGTCGCCTGGATCGTCAGACGCCCCGTCGACGTGTACGCTTTCTGATCGTACAGAGCCTGCTTGCTCAGGTCAGGAACATAGGCACGCGCCCGGGCATCCTGGGCATAATAGACGCCCCCCACCCAGGTGTCGTAGCGGAACCGGCTGTGGTTCACGAAGAACCAGACTCGGTCCCGCACGATGGGGCCGCCCAGCTTCGCTTCCGCCAACCAGTTCTCCTTCACACGGTTCGCGTGCAAGAAACCAACCCCCCGCAACCGGTCGTCCAGATTGCGGCTCTGCCACGCCTGCGGCAAGACGCTGTAGAAGAAGCCGCCGCTGAACGTGTTGCCGCCCTCGGCCGGAATCTGGTTGATCCGCACGCCCCCGGTCTCCGTGTCGGCGGTGAGCGCCGAGTAGTCGAACACGAATTCCTGGAAGGTCATCGGCGGCAGATACTGCCCCGCCGAGTCCTCCCGGTTCATGGACTCCACCCCCATCCCGTCCACCTGGACGTGCTGATCCCCGGTCCGGCCCCCGTGAATCGCCATCGTCATGTGGTTCTGGCCCGATTGCCCCCCGACGTCCTGCACCATGATGCCGGTCGTGCCTGCCGTCGTGATGCCCGGGATGAGTACGCCCAGGCTCTGAAACGACCTCGCCACCGGCACCTCGTCGATGATTTCGCGGGTCGCGATCTGGCGCTGCGTCACGTTCTGGACGTCCACAATGGGGCTTGCCCCGGTGACCGTGATCGTTTCCGCGACCGCACCCACGCGGAGCTCCACATCGACGTCCGCCGTGAACCCGGTCGTCAGCACGATGCCCTCACGGACCACCGTGTTGAAACCCGCGAGCGTGAAGGTCACGCTGTACGTGCCCGGCCGCAGCTCGGTGATTTGATAATTGCCCGTCCCGTCGGTAACGGCCGTGCGGACCTGTTCGATGAGCGCGGGGCTCCGCGCTTCCACGGTGACGCCGGGCAGCACGCCACTGGTGGTGTCTGTCACCGTCCCACTGATGCCCTGCGCGCTCGCCACGACGGGCACGAGCAACAGAACTGCGAACGCAACACCAACGCCTACATGCTTCATGATTGGCTACCTCCTACAGGTCTCAGACTTCCGGGGCAACCCTCTACGTCTGGCCAAGGAAAGTCCAAATTTCCGGTTCCGCCAGTCCTGCGGCCGCGAGCTGGGCGCGCAAACAAGACCAACGACAAACGATCCCAACAGACGCCCGGGTCCTGGCCGCAAGCCGAAAGATCTCGATTAGGTGGTGAGAGCGACCAACCTACATGCAAGGCGGGCCAATCATGCTATTTACTGAACTATATAGACCACATTAATAACTAATTTACGCGCCTAAACTCATCGATATTCGTCATTTTTATGACGAATTTTGTCTAGATAAGGAACCGGCAGAGAGTAAGCTAATCCAAATTCCCGTCCAGTACTCTCCAAAGCATTGGAGGCGGGCGCAGCCTATTGTTTCTGGAAAACCTGGATGCGGGTCGGTCACAACGGACGAGACCTGGCGGCACAGGTCTCGCCCGTCGCTGCAAACAGACCAGACTAGAAATCGAACTGGACGGCGATCTTGGCCATCCGTGCCGGCAGGATCACCCCGGGCCGTTCCCAGAGCACAGGATTCGCGGGGTTGAACGCGCTGGTGAATGTGAGCGGCGTGTTGCCGTTGAAGAAATTGTAGATGTCGAGCATCGCCCTCAGTCGCGTCCCCCCAACGTCGAGGAGCTTCGTGAACCGCAGGTCGAGCTGATGCAGCCGCTCCGCCCACACCGTGCCGGGCTCGATGACGTTGACCAGGACATTGCTGGTCTGCGACAAGGGCCGCCCCAACGAGGGCTGAACCGCCGTATTCGAAAAGCTGACGTTCGCGAAGCGCTCGAGACCGGGGAAGGTCTGGTAGGTCGC
>CAZCEL010000567.1:0-2958 GCA_964497175.1 uncultured Bifidobacteriaceae bacterium | reverse complement strand
CCACCACGGCCACCGGGCCCGCCAAAGCCACCCTGACCCGCCGGCCCGCCGACGCCCGGCGCCTGGTTCAGCCCACCAGACTGGCCGGCCGCGTACACCCCGCCTGCCAGCGCCGCCGCCACCGCAATCGCGCCCGCGCCAAGCGCGATGCGCCTCATCGTGTTACCCATGCTGACCTCCACCCTTCTGCTTCGCTGACCTCCACCCTTCTGCTTCATTGGACCGGCGCGACGCCGCGAGGGTTGAATGGGCCGACGCTATAATCCGCGCGCGTGGGTGTTACGCGTGTGTTTCACGTCGGTCTCGGTCCCATCGGTGTGGCGATTGCAAGGCAGATTGCCACACGGCCCGGGGTGAGGAGCATTGCCGCTGTCGACACCGACCCGTTGAAGGGCGGACGCGACCTCGGGGAGCTCGCCGGCCTCGAGAAACGCCTCGGCGTCAGCGTGCGCGACAACCTGTCTGACGCCGTCCGCAAGGCTCGACCGGACATAGCGGTGGTCTGCACGTCCTCGTCGCTGGAGGGCGTGATGGCCGACCTCGAGACGCTGCTCGCCTTCAGAATTCCCGTCGTGTCAACGACCGAAGAACTGGCGTATCCGTGGCAATCTCACCCGCGACACGCCCGGCGCCTCGACACCCTCGCCCGCAAGGCCAGAGTCCCCGTCCTGGCCACCGGCGTCAACCCGGGGTTTGTGATGGACGCGCTGCCTATCATGCTCACGGCTGCCTGCGAGCACGTCGATCGGATTACCGTGCTCCGAGTGCAGGATGCGGGCATGCGCCGGCTGCCGTTTCAACACAAGGTCGGTGTTGGGCTCACTCCGGCCGCGTTCGCCAGGCAGGTGACCGCCGGCTCGATCCGGCACATCGGGTTCCGCCAGTCGATGGCGATGATCGCCGACGCCTGCGGATGGCGCCTCGATCGTGTGACCGACGAGGTCGCGCCGCAGCTGGCAACGGAGACGATCCACGGCGAGCACCTGTCGGTTGCTCCCGGCCACGTCTGCGGCATCGTGCAGGAGGCCGTCGGCTACCGGTCCGGCGAGCCGATCGTCCGCCTGCGCCTCGAGGCGTACCTGGGAGCACCGGAGACGTACGACTCGATCGAGATCGAGGGGATTCCCCGTCTCACGATGACACTGGCGGGCGGCCTCCATGGCGACATCGCCACGGCGTCCATCGTTGTGAATTCGATTCCTCACGTGTTGGCGGCTGCGCCAGGCCTCCGTACGATGCGCGACCTTGTCCTTCCATCGTACTTCACGGGTCGACGGCGCTGATCCGCGGACCACGCACAGGCGCGACGTGTCCGACGCCGCCGCTCGGTCAGAACAACACGACTTCCACCGTGGTGCCCTCTTCGATCGTGCTCTCGCTGGCGGGGATCTCGATGTAGCCGTCGGCCTGCGACAGGCTGGTAATGTCGCCCGAGCCCTTGAAGGCGGGGTACGCGACGGCGTCGCGAAGCCGCACCGTGTAGAACTGATGTCGACCGGCTGGTGAGACGATGCGCCGGCCAAGCGGGGCGCGGACCGTTCGCGGCGCGTAGAGCGGCAGGCGGGCCGTCGCGCGAAGAAACGGCACGAGCAGGATGTACGCGTTCGAGAGACAGGACGTCGGGTTGCCCGGCATCCCGAAGAACGGTTTGTCGCCGACCAGGGCGAAGAGCGTGGGCTTGCCTGGCCTGACCGCAATGCCGTGAAACACGACCTCGCCGCGCGCGCGGACCAGATCGACGAGGAGATCGCGATCCCCGACCGAGCTCCCCCCGGAGAAGATGACGATGTCCGCGCTGGCGCACTGGTCCAGCGCCCGTTCGAGCGCGTCCATGGTGTCCTGCACCGGTGGCCGCGGGTCGGGCAAGCCGCCATGGGCCGCAATGACGGCGGCGAGCGTGAAGCGGTTCACGTCGTAGATCTGGCCGCCCTCGAGGCTGCGGCCGGGTTCGACGACCTCGTTGCCCGTCGACAGGACGGCCACGCGCGGCCTCGCGTAGACCTGCGCGTCCCGGCACCCGATCGCCGCAAGGCCCCCGATCCGGCTTGGGTTCAGCAGGTCGCCGGAGCGGACGACGAGATCGCCTGGCGAAATGTCGGCGCCTCGCCGGCCGACATTCTGTCCCACTCCGACCTGCGCGCACACATCGACCCACTCGTCATCTGCGCGCCGAGTGTCCTCCACCATGACGACCGCGTCGGCCCCCTCCGGGATCGGCGCGCCGGTCGCGATCGCGGCGCAGGCACCAGTGGAGAGCCGCTCCGTGGGAAGCTCGCCCGTAAAGATCTGGTCGACGAGGCGGAGGCGGACGGGACCCGCCGGCGTGGCGCCGGCCGTGTCGCCGGCGCGAACCGCATAACCGTCCATGGCCGACCGCGCGAAGGGCGGGACCGAGATATCCGCCGTCACCCCGGCGGCGGCGATGCGTCCCGCCGCGTCCGCAAGAGGCAGGCGCTCGGTCCGCGTGATCGGGCGCACGCCCTCCGCCAGCCGCCTTCTGGCCTCGTCGAGCGTGATGATGGAGCTGAAGGGCCGCACTCTCAATCTCCCTCATTTCGAGGCCTGCTGCACCAGATGGCCCAGCTCGGGGAGCAGCAGTTTCTCCATCGCCAGCCGAACCGCCTTCTCGGATCCCGGCAGGGCGACGATGATCCGGCCCGCCGCGAGACCGGCGGTCGCACGGCTCATGATCGCCGCAGCTCCAATCTGCTGGTAGCTCAACATCCGGAACAGCTCGCCAAACCCGTCGAGCCGCTTCTCGAGCAGCGCCTCGACCACTTCGACCGTGTTGTCACGCGAGGTGATGCCGGTGCCTCCCGTGCTGATGACGACCTGAGCGTCGCCGCCTTCGAGCTGTCCCTCGATCGTGCGCCGGATGAGAGCCGGGTCGTCCTGGACGACGACGCGTCCGACCAGGTGATGGCCGGCGGCATGGAGCGCCTCGACGATGGCGCGCCC
>CAZCEL010000566.1:1661-2962 GCA_964497175.1 uncultured Bifidobacteriaceae bacterium | reverse complement strand
GGCCAGCATCGTCGCCACCATGGCCTCGGTCGCTCCGCAGCAGACCGTCACCTGCGCATCGGCATCCACTGGAACTCGGTGGCGCCGCGTGAACTCCCGCGCGATGGCTTCGCGCAGCGCGCGGGCGCCCCACGTGACGGCGTACTGGTTGACGTCGGCTCGAATCGCGGCGCAGGCGGCCTGCTTCACGACCTCCGGCGCCGGAAAGTCGGGGAACCCCTGGGACAGGTTGACGCCGCCATGGATCTGGTTGAGGCGCGTCATCTCGCGGATCACGGACTCGGTGAACTGTCGCGCCTTGATCGATCCAGTGAGCTTGGACATCAGCGCGCATCCCCGAGGGCGACATTGGCGGCCATCATGCCGCCGTACAGCCGGCGGTAGTCCTCGGTGGTGCCGAGGATTCTCTTCACGTACCCCTGCGTTTCAGGATACGGGATGTCGTCGATGAACTCGTCGCGGGCCACGCCCGGCCGTTCGGCCAGCCACCGTATGACGGCCCTCTCGCCGGCGTTATAGCTGGCGAGCGCGAGGTGCAGATCCCCGAACTGCGTGATCTTGTCGGCAAGATACGCGGTGCCCATCCGGACGTTCGCTTCCGGATCCCGCAGCAGACGCGCGGAATACGGCAGCTTGAGCCTGCGCGCGTAGGCGCGGGCCGTCGACGGGATGAGCTGCATCAGGCCCCAGGCGTTGGCGGCGCTGCGAATGTCGGCGACAAACGTCGATTCCTGGGCGACGAGCGCGGCCACCAGATACGGGTCGAGACGCTGGGCGGCCGCATGGCGCTCGATGAGCTCCCGGTACTCGAGCGGAAAGATGACCATCTGCACGTCTCTCGGGAGATGCTCGCCGCCCTCGGCCATGAACTGGGGATAGGCCCGCCGCATGCGGTTGATCGCGCCGCGCAACAGGTTGAACCGCTCGGTACCTGTCTCCACTCGCGCCTGCTGCTGCTGAATCCAGGCCATCGTCGCCTGAATCACCGGCGAGTCTCCCCACGTTCGTTGTGCGAACCTCAACTCGCCCAGCGCGGCGTCGTAGAGCGGAACGCTCAGAAGCGCCCGGATGAGGGACGCGTTGGGGGGCGGCGCCGACGCCGCAGGACGCTCCGCTGCGAGAGAGCCGCGGTCCCCGCCGCCAGAGACGGGTAGGGCCGGGCGCGGACGTGAGCCCATTCGATCGACGGCCAGGCGCCCGTAGTAGGAATTCCGGTAATCCGCGATGACCACGCTGTACCTGGCATCGGCGATGGCTCGATCGCCAAGGGCCTCGCGGGCGCGGCCCGACCAGTACAGCCA
>CAZCEL010000566.1:0-1651 GCA_964497175.1 uncultured Bifidobacteriaceae bacterium | reverse complement strand
GTACAGCCATGAAGGTCGGTAGTCCGATCGTGGAAAGTCGGCGGCGGCGCGCTCGAAAAACCGGACCGTGTCGCCGTATCGGCCGAAGCGATAGGCTCGCCAGCCGGCCTTCCAGGCTGCGCGGTCCGCGTGACTGCTCTTCGGGTAACGCTCGTACAGCTCACGCAGCACCTCATCGGCGCGCTCATCGTCGTTCCGCCGGATATAGTGCGTGGCCAGATGGTTGAGGGCGTCTTCCGCCCACGTCTCCCCTGGAAACTCGGCGACGAGGCGGCGAATGGTCTCGAGGTAGGTGGCGTGGTCTCCAAGATCGCGCGTCGACAGCGCGTAGAAGTACAGCGCTTCGGCGTGTCGTGCGGTACTCCTTCCCGCGCCTCCCTGGTCCGGTTTCAGCCGGGCCGCCTCGTCAAGATACGCCCGCAGCACGTCGCGCGCTGCCCGCGCGCGCTTCTGGTAATAGTCGCACTCGGCGAGCCGGAGCCGGACGAGCGCGCGATCGTCTCCATCGGCAACCGGTCTGAGCGCCGCGAACGCCGCGCGAGCGGGAACGTACTGGCGAGCGTTGAACAGCCGCTGCGCCCGTCCCAGTTCGAGGCCGTACCGCGCTGATGTTCTTGTCACCGGATCGGTCCGAGGCAGCGTGGCAAGCTCGGCGGCGGCGATCGACGCGCCCTCGCCGAGCGGGAAATCGTAGTAGACACGCTGGAAGGCGCCTGCGGCTCTTGTCAGATCGCCAGCCGTGCGGGCGGCGCGACCCAGACGGATCAGCACGTCCTCGAGGTTGCCGGGCGACTGCCGGGCGAGGCGGTCGTAGACGTCGACGGCCGCCGCCTGATCGTCGAGCGCCTCGCGGCTCTCTGCTTCGCCGAGCGCGGCGGCGTCGCGAAGATAGCCGCTCGGACTGAGTGATTGGATCTCCTGAAACTCACCAAGCGCGTCGGACGCGTCGCCGAGGCGAAGCCGCGCCTGGGCAGCGAAGTACATGACATACGGGCCCAGCAGTCCGCGGCGCGCGGCCGGGTCCGACAAGGCACCCAGGGCGGCCTTCTCGTCGCCTGCTGCCATGGATCGGCTGGCCGCGGCGAGCGCCGAATGAGCCGTCACATGGGCGGCCTGGGCATCGACCTCGGGAGCGAGCCAGAAGAGAGACGACTCGGCGGGCAGAGGGGGATGACTGGTCGGCAGGAGCAGGGGCCCGGCCGAGACCGAACCCGCGTCGGCGTCTGACGCGCTGCCGCGCGCCTGCTGCGCTCGAGGGCTCGGCGAGTAGAGGAGACCAACGGCGAGAATCACCAGCAGGCCTGCCCTGCTGACGATGGAGGTGTTCGTGCAGTTCCCCGCCATCATCATCCGCGGATGGCGACCACGCGGCGTTCCGACGAGACCTGCGCCACGCGGTACGCCGTGAGCACTTCGAGCGTGCGCGCGGCATGGCGTGCGAAGATCTCGACAACGGCCGCCCAGGATGGGTGCGCGGCGTCCTCACTCGTCCCTTGATCGGCGTAGAGCACGGCCACGACCTGCCCGCTGACCGACAGCGGCACGGCCAGCAGATCCCGTCCGGCGGGAAGCTGGGCGAACGTGGGCGAGGGTACGTCGAGCGAGACTGTTCGCACCGCCGCCTCACCGCTGCGAACGACGTCAGCGAGAA
>CAZCEL010000565.1:0-2976 GCA_964497175.1 uncultured Bifidobacteriaceae bacterium | reverse complement strand
CCGCAATTGGAACAGTCGGGCGCACCCCCGAACTGGCATGGCGTGATGCGGGTCGTGAGGTCCGCAGAGATGCTCAGCGTCGTCTGCGCGAACACGCACTCGTCGGGTGACGAGGGAGGCTCCAGCAGCGCCTTGACCAGGCCCGGCGGAGCTTCGAGCTTGGAATACCGGAGCCGGAGGGCCATCAAGTCCGCGACGACGCGCTGCCGATCGGCTGGGGAGAGCCGTTCGTCGGAGACCTCGCCGATCTGGGGTGTGTAGAGGCTCATCCAGATCTTCCGCACTTCCGGCCGCGCCGACCAGAAGCGGAGAAACTCGTCCAGGTAACCGGGCCGGTCGGCCTGCTGGCGCGTGACCGTGCAGTGCACGATGATCTGGTGGCCGGCGATGTGCTGAAGGATCCGGTCGTAGGTGGCCGGCGTCCGGCGCCGATCGTGTTCCGGCTGCAGGCCGTCCACCGACACCGCGATCGTCAGCCGTGGGATGCTCGCCCATTCCTTCGGGATCTCTCGAACCGCGCTCGTCACGACCTGGACCCAGACGCCCCGCGCGGCCAGCATCGGCAGCACCACGTTGAGCTCGCGGAAGCGCACGAGCGGCTCACCGCCGACCAGCGACACATGCACGGGCCGATGCCGCTCGATGAGCTCGACGATGCCGTCGACGAGCTGCTGACCCTTCAGGTCGCGCACCTCGCGGAGCGTCAGCTCACCCCCCAGATGATCGGTTCCGTATGCGTAGCAGCCCGGACACTGGAGCGGGCACTCGCGCGTAATCTCGATCGACAGGGCCGGGCTGTATCCTGCCAGAATCCGGCCCCAGGCCGTGAGGATACCTTCCATGGCTCCCAACTATATCAGCAGGAGATTTGGTACTCTTACGGCGGAGGATGATGGAGCCGGGACGATCAGTACGGAGCGAGAGCCCGAACGGACGCCGGCGGGTCCTCTGGTGCAGTGTCGGGACGCTCCTGCTGTCTCTAACCCGTTCCGCATTGGTTGCGCCGGTACCAGAGCCGGCCGCACGAGCTCGGGCCGATAGCGTGGTACGAGTGGGCGTTCTTCAGAATGGTTCCTACACCGTGGCGCCGGTTCCGATTGAGGAGTATGTCAGCCGCGTGCTTGCCGGGGAGGCGCTCCCGGGTAGCGAGGCGGCGGCCCTCGACGCCCTGGCGATTGCCATACGAACCTACACCGCGGCGAACCTCGCGCGGCACCAGGCCGAAGGCTTCGACCTCTGCGACCAGACGCATTGTCAGGTGATGCGAGCGGCAACGCCTGCCACCGATGCCGCCGCGTCCAGGACGGCGGGTCGGGTGCTGCGTTACCGGGGCGAACCGGCGTCCATCTACTACAGTGCCTCCTGCGGAGGCAGGACTGAACAGCCGTCCAACGTCTGGCCGGGCGCTGCTGATCCGCCTTACCTGCCGTCGCGCAAGGACAGCGGCTGCGATGGAGGGCCGAAGTGGACGACCGAGCTCGGTCTCGAGGATCTCGACCGGGCGCTGACTGCAGCCGGCTTTCGGGGATCGCTGACGGACGTGCGCATCCAGTCCCGCAACAAGTCCGGCCGGGTCGCCCTGCTGGCGCTCGAGGGGCTGTCGCCGCCGGTCGTGTCGGGGCAGGATCTGCGGGCGGCCGTGGGTCGCAGCCTGGGCTGGCGTCATATTCAGAGCACGGCCTTCCAACTGCGCCGTATGCCCGCCGGCTTCAGATTCGAGGGCCACGGGTACGGCCACGGTGTCGGCCTGTGCGTGATTGGCTCGTCGAAGCTGGCGGCCAAGGGCATGAGCCCATTGAAGATCCTGAACCGCTACTTCCCGGGGGCGTCCGTGGATCGCCTTGCCCGGGGAGGCTGACCGATTCCGACGCTGCCCCCCACCCCCGAACTCGTGGGCCTATAATGGGCGTGAGGTCGGCAACCTGCGCCCTTCGCTGGGCGTCAAACGAAGCGAGATCCTATGCTGATAAAGCATGCGCCCGACATTCGCAGCTCGGAGATTACCGACAAGACGGTGTATCTCAATCGGCGCGAGTTCATCCAGACGGCCGCGGGCGCCGCCCTGACGGGTGCCGGTGCGCTTGCCGGCTCCGGCGTGCTCGAGGCCGCCGGCCAACCCGCACCGCGCGGCCGCAAGCTCGAGAACGTGGCGAAGAGCCCGTTGAGCGTGACCGACGAGCGGCCCAATAGCTGGGACCAGATCACCACGTACAACAACTTCTACGAGTTCGGCACCGACAAGGAGTCGCCGTCGCTTCAGGCCCACCGGCTCAAGACCGAGCCGTGGTCGGTCGTCGTCGAAGGCGAGTGCGCCAAGAAGGGGACCTACGCCCTCGAAGACATCCTGAAGGGACAGACACTCGAGGACCGAATCTATCGGCTCCGGTGCGTCGAGGCCTGGTCGATGATCGTCCCCTGGGTGGGCTTTCCGCTATCGAACTTCATCAAGCGCTGCGAGCCGACCTCGCGAGCGCACTTCGTGGAGTTCTATACGCTGGCCGATCCCGGGCAGATGCCAGGCGTCCGCACGCCGGCCCTCCGCTGGCCGTACATCGAGGGTCTGCGGATGGACGAGGCGCTGCACCCGCTCGCGATTCTGGTCGTCGGGTTGTACGGCGAGGTGCTGCCCAAGCAGGACGGAGCCCCCATCCGCATCATCGTGCCCTGGAAGTACGGCTTCAAGAGCGCCAAGTCCATCGTCCGGATTCGCTTCGTCGAGAAACAGCCCGTGAACAGCTGGCAGGTGGCGCAACCCTCCGAGTACGGGTTCTATTCGAACGTGAATCCCAATGTCGACCATCCCCGCTGGAGTCAAGCCAGCGAGCGCCGCATTGGGGAGTTCCTGAAGCGCAAGACGCTCATGTTCAACGGCTACGCCGAGCAGGTCCAGGGTCTCTACGCCGGGATGGACCTGAGGAAGAACTATTAGCGCCAATCACCTCGTCCGGTTCGTGCTCAAGCCGCTTGCTTTTGTTG
>CAZCEL010000564.1:0-2986 GCA_964497175.1 uncultured Bifidobacteriaceae bacterium | reverse complement strand
GAGCAGTCGCTGCCGCCGGCATGAAAGTCCTCGGGCTCGCCCATCTTCTGGCGTTCCGCGATGACGTCGAGCGGCGTCCCCAGCGCCGCCCACACGTTGTTGAAGTTGATGCCCGACGCCATCACGTACACCAGGACCTCATCGGGTCCGATCGAGGGGGTCGGGATGATCTCGCGCTTCCAGGCGTCCCGCGGCTGTCCGAACCGGCTCTGCCGCACAACGTAGGCGTGCATGTGCGCCGGCACCTCGCCGAGCGGCGGTGGATCGCCGAGAGCTCGAATGTCACTCATGGTCAGGAGCGGTTCCTCACCGTCTCATGCCGGCTGCCCCGGGTAGCCAGCGGTCTTGAGCCGGTCGCTGATGTCTGCCAGGACGCCGGCGTCCTCGATGGTCGCCGGAAGCGTGTACTCCTTGCCGTCGGCAATTCGCTTCATCGTGCCTCGCAGGATCTTGCCCGAGCGCGTCTTGGGCAGCGCCTTGACGACGAGCGCAGTCCGGAAACAGGCGAACGCGCCGATCGTGTCTCGGACGCGCACGACGAGATCGCCGACGACCTCGCCATCCGCACGGACCACACCCGACTTAAGAACGACGAACCCCACTGGAACCTCGCCCTTGAGCTCGTCCGCGGCGCCGATCACCGCGCACTCGGCGACATCGGGATGGCCGGCCAGGACCTCTTCGATCGCGCCCGTCGACAACCGGTGCCCGGCGACGTTGATGATGTCGTCGACCCGGCTCATCACATACAGATAGCCGTCCTCGTCGGCGTAGCCCGCATCGCCCGTCAGATAGTAGCCGGGGCACTGCGACAGGTACGACCGGACGAAGCCCTCGTCGTTCTGCCACAAGGTCGGCAGTGCGCCGGGTGGGAGCGGCAGGCGGATCATGATGCGGCCGATCTGACCGGCAGGCGCCTCGCGGTTGTCCTCGGCGATCACCCTGATGTCGTAGCCCGGCACGGGCCGGGTCGGCGAGCCCGGCTTGACCGGCAGCATGCCCAGCCCGGCGCAGTTGGCGATGGCCGGCCAGCCCAGCTCGGTCTGCCACCAGTGATCGATCACGGGAACGCCGAGCCGCTCGCGCGCCCACAGGAGGGTATCGGGGTCGCAGCGCTCGCCGGCAAGAAACAGGAGCCGGAACCGCGAGAGGTCGTGTGCGGCCATATGACGGCCATGCGGATCCTCGCGCTTGATGGCTCGAAAGGCCGTCGGCGCGGTGAAGAGCACGTTGACGCCGTGCTGAGCGCACACGCGCCAGTAGGCGCCCGCGTCGGGTGTGCCCACCGGCTTGCCCTCGTACAGGATGGTGGTCGCCCCGTGCAGCAGCGGCGCATACACGATGTAGCCGTGGCCGACCGTCCAGCCGATATCGGAGCCCGCCCAGAACACCTCCCCCGGCCCGACGCTGAAGACGTTGGACATGCTCCACTTGAGCGCGACGGCATGGCCGCCGTTGTCGCGGACGACGCCCTTGGGGATGCCTGTGGTGCCGGAGGTGTAGTGGATGTAGAGCGGATCGGTCGCCTCCAGCGGAACGCACTCGGCGGGCGTCCCACGGCTCAGGGCCTCGTGCCACTCGATGTCGCGCCCGGGGACGAGCGAGGCGTCGACCTGTGGGCGCTGCAGGACAAGGCAGTGGGCGGGCTTGTGTGCCGCCATGTCGATGGCCCGATCGAGCAGCGGCTTGTAAGGAATGACACGGGTCGGCTCGATGCCGCACGACGCCGTGACAATCAGCGTCGGCCGCGCATCGTCTATCCGCGTCGCGAGCTCCTTCGACGCAAACCCTCCGAAGACGACCGAGTGGATGGCACCGAGGCGTGCACAGGCCAGCATCGCGAAGATGGCCTCGGGCACACCAGGCATGTAGATGATGACGCGGTCGCCCTTGGCCACGCCAAGCGCTCGAAGGGCGCCGGCGACCTCGGCCACGCGGTCGCGCAACTCGAAGTACGTGAACGAGCGTACCGTGTCCGTGACCGGGCTGTCGTAAATGAGGGCCGGCTGCTTGCCGCGGCCCCGCTCGACGTGCCTGTCGACGGCGTTGTAGCACGTGTTGAGGACGCCGCCGGCAAACCAACGGACCAAAGGCGCACGGTCGGCATCGAGCACCCGGTCCCAGCGCCTGACCCACGAGATGCCCTCGGCGGCCTGGGCCCAGAAGGCCTCAGGATCCCGAAGCGAACGCTCGAACGCCGATGCGTAATCGATTGACGACGCTGTCATGCACGCACACTCATCATAACCCTGTAGTTTTGAGTTCCGAGTTATCGGTCATGAGCAGCTCCTCAGAACCCACAACTCACAACTACGAGGACACACGGGTCTCAATCACTTCTATTCGACAGCGTTCACTGCCCCGGCGCCGCGACTTGCACGTTGACTCGGATGCTCGTCGTGAACTCCGAGTCCGACGCCGACAGCTCGAGCTCGTAGGTCCCGGGAGCCTCGAAGGTCGCGCGAGTGCGCGCCGCGGTGAGACTGGAGAACCTGACCGCGCCCGGGGCTGTCAGGACCTTCCAACCCACGGTCAGCTCGCGGCCGCGAGGAAGCCCCTCGTCATGCACGCTTCCGAACAGACTCATCGTCTCGCCGGGGGCCGCCTTCAGGGTCGGGGCACCGCGCCCGCTGACCCCCAGAAGGCGCACGGTCGGCGGACGGTTGAGGCAGACGCCGCGCGGCGCCTTCGCATAGTCGATCTTCGCCAACTCGGCGGCACCCTCGACCAGGTTCCAGTTCGACTGCATCATCCGCTGGCTCGTGCCGGTCGTCGTGCCGCCGTAGGTGAGCGTCCAGACCAATTTGCCGTCGAAGTCCGGGCCGACGACCATGACGCACTGGAACCGCCAGTGCCCCGGCTTGAAGGAGGTCGGTTGCAGGCGGTCGCCGGGAGCGGGGGCAAACGCGTTCTCCGGGCCCGGGGCCACCGTGACCGTCTCCACGTTGTGGCTGAAGTAGGCGAATGCGAGCGTGAAGCTGCCGTC
>CAZCEL010000563.1:0-2990 GCA_964497175.1 uncultured Bifidobacteriaceae bacterium | reverse complement strand
CCCTCGGCCGTCTGCGCGTGCGCGAGCAGCGCCTCCACCTCGCGTCGCAACGCCTCGTCGCTCCCGCACGCCGTCGCCACGAACGAGGCGCGGGCCATCGGGTCCTGTTCCAGGGCCGCGTGACAGAGGTCCTCGATCCGGCGCCGACGGTCAGCGGCGTTCAATAGGCTCTCCTTCGAGCGCGTGCAGCAGCCAGAGCTTGGCCAGGCGCCAGTCCCGCTTGATCGTGTCGGTGGAGAGGTGCAGGACTTCGGCCGTCTCCTCGACGCTCAAGCCGCCGAAGAAGCGTAATTCAATCACTCTGGCCTTGCGCGCATCGGCGAGGGCCAGTCCCTCCAGGGCGCGGTCCAGCGCGACCAGATCCAGGTCAAGCGCCGGCTCGGGAGCGACCGCCAGCGCCTCGGTGAACGTCACCCGCGCGGCGCCGCCCCCGCGCTTCTGATAGCCACGAGATCGCGCGTGGTCCACCAGCACGCGACGCATCAGCCGGGCCGCGATGCCGAGGAAATGGGCGCGATCCTGCCACCGCACGTGGCGCGCGTCGGTCAGGCGCAGAAAGGCTTCGTTCACCAGCGCGGTCGGCTGCAGGGTATGGCCACGCCGCTCACGCGCCATGTACGCGCGGGCGAGGCGGCGCAGCTCCGCCTCGACGAGCGGCAGCAACCGCTCGAGAGCGGTCTCGTCGCCGTCGCTCCACGCCCGCAGCAGCCCGGTCACCGCCGGGGGCGACGGTGTCGTCACGTGCCCTCCGTCGTGCAGAAGCGGCCCCCATCTTACGCGCTTTTCCGCCTGTTTCTGACGATCTTCACCCGACCGGCCGGCGTTCCCGCATTCCCGCGCGGGAGGGGACGTCATGGCAGGCCACCTGGGGTTTCGGAGCCTCGTTGCGGCCATCATGCTGGCGGGGCTGAGCGACGCCGTCGCAGGAGAGGAAGCGGGTCGGCCGACGATCATCGTGGAGTTCTTCGATCACGCCGGCCTCTCGGCCGAGACACTCACGCGGGCGAAGCACGACGTGTCCCGGATCTATGGCGACGTGGGAGTCGAGGTCCTATGGACCGACGTAGCAGGGAAGGACGCTCACGGCCGATTCGTCATCCATCTGATGATCAGGCCGCGAGCGGCGCGCCCTCGCGTCATGGGGAGCGCCTTCAGTAATCCGCACGGCACGGGCGGAACGGCGTTCGTGTACCGCGACCGGGTGCTGGACGTGGCACGTTCGCGCGACGTCGATGTCGCGCGTGTGCTGGCCTATGCGATGGCCCACGAGATGGGCCACCTGCTGCTCCCCTATCCCTCACACGCTGTCGCGGGCATCATGCATGCCGACTGGAACGGCGATGAACTGCGGGACATCGGCGCTGGCTCGCTGCGCTTCACGCCGGAGCAGGCGAACGCGATTCGCGCCAAGGCGTCAGCGCCTCGCGCCGTCACCACCGTCGCGGGAAGGGCAGACTCGCCGCTCTCCGACCCCTAACGACTGTCGAGATAAGACGCGGCATGATACTCACCGACCTGCAGGGCGTGCTGGTCACCGAAGCCTTCCAGGATAGGGCGTCACAGTCACCACTGCCCCATCGGCAACCCGGCGATCCGTGGCCCCCTCCACAGCACTCCGACTCGCGTCGTAAACGATGACCTGCGCCGCCCCCTGCCGACTGACCTCGCGCAGCGTGTGACCCCGCCGCCTCAGGTCGGCGACGGTGTCCGGCGAAAACCCATCGCGCTCGAAATCAATCCGATCGGGCAGCCACTGCTGGTGGAATCTCGGCGCGTCGACCGCCTGCTGTGCCGTCATCCCGAAGTCGACGGCATTGACGATGGTGTGGAGGACCGTGTTGATGATGGTGCGGCCGCCCGGGCTGCCGGTGACCATGAAGATGCGGCCGTCTTTCGCCAGGATGGTCGGCGTCATGCTCGAGAGCATGCGCTTGCGCGGCGCGGCCAGATTCGGGCGGGTGCCGATGAGGCCGTCCTCCGTGGTCAGCCCGGGGGCGGGGTTGAAGTCGCCCATCTCGTTGTTCAGCAGAAACCCGGCGCCCGCAACCACGGCCTTCACACCGTAGCTGTCCTCGAGCGTGTAGGTCATCGCGACGGCGTTCTGCTGCCGGTCGACGATCGAAATGTGCGTGGTCTCGTCGCTCTCCCGCGGCCATTCAAAGGTCGTAGGCTCGGACACCGACGCACGGTCGAGATCGATCGTCGTGCGAAGCTGGCGTGCGTACTCCTTCGAGATCAAGCGGGCAACGGGCATGTCGCGGTTCACGTCGGGATCGCCAATGAACCTGGCGCGATCGGCGTACGCCCGCCGCATCGACTCGGCCAGAACGTGGACCGCGGTGGGCGAGAGGGCGCCCATGGCACCGAGATCGAAGCCTTCGAGCACGTTGAGCATCTCGATGAGCGCCACCCCGCCCGAAGTGGGAGGCGGCATCGCGATCACGTCGTGCCCGCGATACGTGCCTCTGAGCGGCGTGCGCCGTACCGCCGCATACCGCTTCAGATCATCGCGCGTGATCAGCCCGCCACGAGCCCGCATCTCGCGCTCGATCGCCAGGGCCGTTTCACCCTCATAGAACCCTTTCGGCCCGCGCGCGGCGATGCGCTCCAGCGTCCGCGCGAGATCCGGCTGTTTCAGCACGTCGCCCGGCTCGTAGGCGACGCCAGCCTTCGTGAACTGGGCTATCGAGGCCGGGTAGCGCTCCATCTGCGGCCGGACGCCGCGGAGCGACGCTGCCAACGCCTCGCTGACACGGAAGCCTTCCCGCGCCAGGGTGACGGCGGGCTGCACGAGCCGGTTCCAGGAAAGGCGGCCGTGATCCTTCCACGCGAGGTGAAGGCCGGCGACGGTTCCGGGCACGCCAACGGCGAGATAACTGTCGTGGTGCAACGACGCGTCGTACGCGTCATCGCGAAGAAACATCGTCGCCGACGCTCTCGACGGGGCGCGTTCCCTGAAGTCGTACGCTGCCGGTTCCCCTGCCGCTGGA
>CAZCEL010000562.1:1223-3017 GCA_964497175.1 uncultured Bifidobacteriaceae bacterium | reverse complement strand
GGCTTGTCCGGCCCGGCGCCCTGGGCTTGCAGCCAGTTGGCGAGGCGGTTGACGCGCTCCGCCATCTCGCCGAACGTCACGCGCTGCTGCAGGCACACGAGCGCCGTGCGGTCCGGCACCACCATCGAAGTGATCTGCAGGAACTCGGCAGTGTTCATCGTCCGTCACCTCGATCTACGCGCTGGCGCGCTGCGATAACGCGTAATCTAGCCGATCGGGCAGGGTCGGGAAACGGGGCACACGCACCCGGTGCCACCCGGTACGGCGTCGGCGTCTGAAGCGTTGCGAAGAGGCGGGCGAATACCCGGGGTGAACCGCTACCGCTTGTAATCGATGACGAGCACCTGCGTCTCCTCGGGGAGTGAGCTGCGCGTGATCGTCACCTTCGCGTGGTGCTCCGGACTCTTGGCGCCCATCTCCTTGAGGAAGCGGTCGAGCGGGTCGAGCTTCGCCTTCTCCGCGTCGGTCTTGTAGTTCATCGGGATCACGAGCTTTGGCT
Source organism: uncultured Bifidobacteriaceae bacterium (assembly GCA_964497175.1). Taxonomy (GTDB): domain Bacteria; phylum Acidobacteriota; class Vicinamibacteria; order Vicinamibacterales; family CAVVIG01; genus CAZCEL01. The sequence goes on along the minus strand of CAZCEL010000562.1, from coordinate 2,518 downwards.
CCAGCAGGCTGATCGTCTCGGCCGCCGGCGGCGCATCGAGCGACTCGCCGCCGCCTACGGGCACCATCAGGATGTCGACGCCGCCCATCGTCTCGATCTGGTCCGACGTCGGGACGTGGCCGATGCCGCCGAGGTGGCCGACCCGCATGTCCTCCAGCTCGATGACGTACGCGACGTTGCGCCCGCTCTCGAGCGTCTTCTCCTTGCCGCGGAACGTCGTCACGCCGACGATGGAGGTGCCGGCGATCTCGAACTCGCCCGGGCCTTCGATGAGCTTCGGCGAGCCCGCCACGCCGTCGACGTACGCGTGCGCCGGGTCGGAATGGCTGACCGTCACGATGTCCGCCGTCGGACGGCCGAGCGAGTAGCCCGTGCTCTTATCGCACGGGTCGGTGACGACGGTCGCCTCCTTCGCCCGGATGCGAAAGCACGACCGTCCGAGCCAGGTGATCTCCATGGGTATAGCCTAGCGTGTCCGCTACCGTCCGTCAGTGGTGACCGCGTGGCTACGGCAAGTACGCCATCGGGTTCACCCGGACGCCGTTGTCGATGACTTCGAAGTGCAGGTGGACGCCCGTCGAGTAACCGGTGTCGCCGATGATGCCGATCTGCTGGCCCTGCACCAACGTCTCGCCCGCGCTGACGCTGATCGAGCTCAGATGGGCGTACAGCGTCTCGATGCCGTCCGGGCTGACGATCACGACGTAGAGGCCGTACGAGCAGCAGGCGTTGCCGCCGGCGAACACCACCGTCCCTGACGTCGCCGCCGCGATCGGCGAGCCGACGAGGTGGAAGCCATCGATGTCGATGCCGAGCGGATGTCCGGGACCGTAGGGGCTTGAGATTGGGCCGTAGATCGGCCAGATCAACCCGGCGCCGGACGACGGCCCCCCGCCGACGATCGCGCCGGAGCCACCGCCCGCCGGGGCCGCGGAGCCTGGCGACGAGACCTCGGCTTCCTCCGCCGGCGCCCCGGCCAATGGGACAGGCTCCGGAACCGGGATGCTGCTGATGACGGGGAGCGCGCCACCAGGCACGTACACGAGCTGCGTCTCGGTGATGTCGTCCGGCTGGCTGATCCCGTTCGGCTCGAACTGCGCGATGGTGTCGATCGTCACGCCGTAGCGGTCCGCGATGTCGCTGAGCGTCTCGCCGTAACGCACCGGGTGCAGAATGCCGTTTCCGGCCGGAATGATGATCAGCTGACCGAGCGTCAGCACGTCGGAGTTCACGATCTCCGCGTTGTTCGCGACGATGTACTCCGGACGGATGCCGGCCGCCGCCGCGATGGAGCT
>CAZCEL010000562.1:0-1213 GCA_964497175.1 uncultured Bifidobacteriaceae bacterium | reverse complement strand
GAGCTGACGGTGTCGCCTTCGGCGACCTGGTACGTCCGGTACGGCGGAATGAGCGCCGGCGGCGCGGAAGTGGCTGCGCGGACGAGCGCGTCTTCGGCGGGCAGCGGCGCGGGCGTGGGCGTCACGCCAAACGCGCTGAACTGCGCCGCCTCTTCCCTCTGTTGGATCGATGCCGAACGCACCGCGGGCAGCGTGCGGTTGCTCGCGACCTGCCGCAGGACGGTCGTATTGCCGGCCGGCAGCCGCATGCTGGCCGCGGGCATCGAGAGACCGGTGATCGGCGCGGCGAACGCGCGATCGCGCCCGGGGAAACCTCCGTGCGTGACCGTGCCATAACCAACTGCGATGGAGATGACGATCAGGACAAGACCGTGGGTGAGTGGCCTGTGTCTGCGTCGCGCGCCTGATGGGCGCGCGAGGTGGAAGCGGATCCTTCCGTGCTGGGTTCGCGCCGTCCGGTCCCGGAACGAGCGCGGGCTGAGCGTGCCCCTGATGCTCTCCGCCTCCCGCTGAACGACCGGCAGTCCTCCCCGAACGGCCCGGTCAACATGAAGCCCACATTGGCTTGTGGGCTTCGGACGCTGCGCCTTGCAGCTACGGGGGCTATTCTACCCCACCCTGTCAAGAACGAGACAAGCCTCGCTACTTAACATATCTTCACCATAACAGCCGTTTCGTGGCTTTCGCAGACTCAATCTCGGCGTTTCCCACCGATCCCATACCCTGATGACAACAATGAAATGTATGTAACTCGGGCATCCCCATGATCGATCAGGCAGAAATAACCGTCCGTGGCGGCGATGGTGGGCACGGGCTGATCAGCTTCCGGCGCGAAAAGTTCGTGCCCCGGGGCGGTCCCGACGGCGGAGACGGCGGCCGCGGGGGCGATGTCCTGATTGTGGCCGATACCGCAGTCAACGGTCTCGGCGCGTTTCGGTATAAGCGCCAGTACGTGGCGGAGCGCGGCGGTAACGGGGCCGCGGCGAAGCGTCACGGAAAGAACGGCGAGCATATCGAGCTGCGCGTGCCGCCGGGCACCATCGTCCGCGACGGCGATGAGATCGTCGGCGATCTTTTGCACGTCGGTGATCGCCTGGTCCTCGCGCACGGCGGGCGCGGCGGCCGCGGCAACACGCACTTCGCCTCCCCCGGCAACCAGGCGCCGCACATCTCCGAGACGGGCGAGCGCGGCGAGCACCGCATCCTGCAGCTC
>CAZCEL010000561.1:0-3025 GCA_964497175.1 uncultured Bifidobacteriaceae bacterium | reverse complement strand
AACGTTGCGATCGGCGTGTTCTGTGTTCCGAGCGCGGCCAGCCGACTCGGCACCTGCGTGACGAGCCTGCTGGTCGGATACGCCGCTGCCAGGGCCCGCAGCAGTCGAAGCGCCGCCACCCTGTCGGTGTCGTCGCCAAAGACCCGGAAGCCGGCCTCCGACAGCCGCGCCGCCTTCCACAGGGCGTCGTCGCTGTACCCACTGGCAGGAAAACGTCGAGCGATTGTTTCGTAGTCCGCGACCACCGTGTGGACCGCCTTGAGCAGGGTCCGGGAGGCAGCGGCTCCACCCAGAGCCTCCCGGACCGCGCGCTCCTTGGCTCCGGCGTCGGCGAACGCGGTCTCCGCGGATGCGGTCTCGGCCTCCGACGTGGCCTGCGCCTGCGCGGGCGGCAAGGGGGCACCGGCAAGGAGCACCGCCAGCGTCGTGATGCCGATCGCCTGCGCCTGCCCCGTCATCGGAGTTGCGCGTCCACTTCGTCGAAGTAGGCCTTGTCCACGAGCACCTCGCGTGGCTTCCCGCCGGCGGCAGGGGAGACCAGACCTTCGACCTCCATCATGTCGACCAGCCTCGCGGCCCGGCTGAAACCGATGCGGAGCCGCCGTTGCAGGTACGAGATGGAGGCCTGTCCGCTCTGCACGACGATCCGCGCTGCCTCGTCGTAGAGATCGTCCTTCTCCAGATCGAGGCCATCTGTGCCCGCCTTTTCCTCGGCCGTGATGCTCTCGTCGTAGCTTGGCCGACCCTGTTTTCGCAGGAAGCTGGCCAGGCGCGCGCTCTCCTGTTCGGAAATATACGGCCCATGCAGGCGGATGCACCGCGCCGAGGCCGGGGGCAGAAAGAGCATGTCGCCCCGGCCAAGCAGCTGTTCGGCACCGTTCCCGTCGAGGATCGTTCTGGAGTCGATCTTCGACGACACGCGGAACGAAATGCGCGAGGGCAGGTTCGCCTTGATCAATCCCGTGATGACGTCCACCGACGGCCGCTGTGTGGCGAGGATGAGATGAATGCCGACGGCGCGCGCCATCTGCGCCAGCCGGGCAATCGACAGTTCGACCTCGCTGCTGGCCACCATCATCAGGTCCGCAAGCTCGTCGATCACGACGATGATGAAGGGAAGCGGCTTGAGCGGCTCGGCGCCTGGGGGCGGCGTGTGCCCTTCCTGAATGGCATGCTGCACGTTGCGGTTGTACTGGTCGATGTTGCGCACGCCCTCGCCGGCGAGAATCTTGTAGCGCTCCTCCATCTCACGCACCGCCCAGCGCAGTGCATTCGCCGCCTGTTTCGGATCGACGACGACGGGCGTCAGCAGGTGGGGAATGTCCTCGTACATGCCCAGCTCGAGCCGCTTGGGATCGATCATGATCAGCCGCACGTCCTCCGGCGTGGCGCGGTAAAGGATGCTGGTGAGCATCGCGTTGATGCCGACCGACTTGCCCGTGCCGGTGGATCCCGCAATGAGCAGATGGGGCATCGTCGCGAGGTCTGTGACGTACGGCTCGCCGTGAATGGTCTTGCCAAGAGCGAGCGTCAGCTTCGACGTCGATCGCCGGTACACCTCCGATTCCAGGAGCTCGCGCAGCGAAATCTGCTCACGGATATGATTGGGGATCTGGATGCCGACGGTGGCCTTGCCCGGGATCCGATCGATCAGCACCGATTCGGCCTGCATGGCGAGGCAGAGGTCCTCGGCCAGACTGGTGATCTTGGAGTACTTCACGCCAGCGTCCGGCTTGAACTCGAATGTCGTCACCACCGGACCCGGGTGGATCTGCACGACGGCGCCCTCGACGGCGAACTCGCGGCACTTTTCTTCCAGCAGCCGCGCCCCGTCCATGAGCTCCCGCTCGTCGATCTTGCGCTCGGTCCGTGGCGCATCGAGCAGCGCCAGAGGTGGCGGCGCGTAGTCTCCCTTCCGCCGCTCGGCTGGGGCCTTGGCCGAAGGCTCCGGATCGGGCAACGGGAGGGGCAGACCCGGCACGGTCACCTTGGGCGGCCTGGGCGGCGGGGCGGCTCTGGCGCCACCGAAGGCCGGCGCCGACACCGGCAGCCCTTCGACACCGTCCCGGTGGCGGGGCGCGCCTGGCTGGGGACGCTTCGGGGACTCGTCGCCTGCATCGGACGCCTCAAGAGCAGCGGCGTTCGGGTCGGGGCCGCCAAGCTTCTTCGCGTGTTTGGCGATCACGTCGCGCCGCTGCCGCTCACGACGTCGCTGAGCGATCAGATCACCCAGGGCGGACACTGTTCGGCGCAGGCCCGCTGCTCCCCCCGCAAGCAGCGCGGAGAAGAACCGGCCGAACGAGAACTGCGTCGAGATGATCACGGCCAGGAAGATCGCGGTCAGGATGACAATGACCGAGCCCGTCCGATTGAGGAACGCCGACATCGAGCCGGCCAGCCACTCGCCGACATAGCCGCCGGCGCGAAACGGTCGGCCCGACAGATCGATGGTGCCGACCACCAGGCCGAGAAAGGCGCTGACCGACGCCAGCAGCATCGCCGCCCCGATCGCCTTCGTGCCTGCCGCGTCCACCGCCCGGCACCAGAAATAGTGCCATCCGATCACGACCAGAAATGCCGGGACCACGTACGCCCCATAGCCGAAGAGCTGAAAGGAGAGCTCGGCCAGGAACGCGCCGACGCGACCGGCAAAATTTTCGGGATCGTCGCCCAGGCCGGTGCTGAAGAACCAGACCGCGTCGCCTGGCTGGTAGGTGGCGAGGGCGACGGTCCAGAGGAGGGCGGCGGCAAACAGCGCGACACCGACGAACTCACTCATGCGGCGCGACACGGTCGATCCCTTCACGGCTCAGATCTCCATGATCACCGGCAACACGAAAGGCCGCCGACCCGATCGTCTGCGGAAGAACCGCCGCAGCTCGACCCGCATCTTCTCCTTCATGACCCCCTGGTCGGCCCGTTCCTCGACGCTCGACCGGTCGAGGACCTCGCTCAGGACGCGGGCTCCGTCGGCCAGCAGCTGCTGGCCGTCCTCCATCACGAATCCGCGCGTGACGATGTCGGG
>CAZCEL010000560.1:0-3025 GCA_964497175.1 uncultured Bifidobacteriaceae bacterium | reverse complement strand
TGGCTACACAACGGTTCCTCCAAAGGGCAGGTCGTCATTCCGCGCGCGCTGCGGAGAAATACCGACTGACGTCTGGAACGCGGTTAGAAGTCGCCGAATCCGACGAGGGCCTCGTGCTGTCGCCCCTCAGGACGGCACGGTCATCACGCCGTCGGGCCGGATGGCGCACGTTGCGCGGCTCGGCGAAAGACACTACCGCGTTGAAGGAGCACCTCGCCGAGCACCGTCGTGAAGCGAAGCGGTAGAGCCTGCCTTGTTTAGCATGACGCTCGGCCGTTTCTGGCGGTGGGTATGGAAGATCATCGTCGGTCTGCTGCTGGTGCTGACGGCGATCACCGGTGCGCTGCTCGTGTACCGCGCGTGGCGGCTCCATCAGGCCGATCAGCAACTGACGATCGACGCCGCCAGCGGTATCGACGAAGCCATGTTCCTCCCGATCGGCGGACGTCCGCAGTGGGTCACGATCCGTGGACAAGACCGGAACGCGCCGATCGTGCTGCTGCTTCACGGCGGCCCGGGAGCCACGGCGAGGGGCGGCGCGCTCGAATTCCTTTCTCTGGAACAAGACTTCGTCGTCGTTCAGTGGGATCAACCGGGCGCCGGCCGAACGTTTGGGGCGGCGAGTCGCACGATCGATCCGAACCTATCGATCGACGCGATCGTGCGTGACGGCAACGAGCTCGCGCTGTCGCTCGAGCGGCACCTCCACCAGCCACGCATCGTCCTGCTTGGGTGGTCGTGGGGGTCGATGCTGGGCGTGAAGATGATCAAGGCGATGCCTGAGCTGTTCTCGGCGTACGTCGGCACCGGTCAGATCGTCAGCATGCAGGACGGCGAGGCACTCGCGTATCGAAGGGTGCTGGCAAAAGCGCGGCAACGCCAGGATTGGGACGCGATTGAGGCGCTCGAACGAATCGGACCTCCTCCTTACGATTCCTTTTCCGAGCTCGGCGTTCAGCGAACGTATGCCTCGCGATATGAAGGAGAGTCGATTCTGTTTCAGGTGCTCTGGGGCACCTTCCTGACGCCGCGTGGGTCGCTGGTGGACGTATACGATTCGCTTTCAGGAATGAGACAGTCCCAGGATCATTTCTTCGGCGCAACCATGAACGGTCCGTTCATGCGCCAGGATCTGCGCCAATTAGGGGAACGTTTCGATCTACCGGTCTTCGTCATCGAAGGGACGGAGGACGATTACACGCCGGCCGATCTCAGCCGCGATTGGGTGGCCGGATTGAGCGCGCCAGCCAAAGGGTTCATTGCGATCGAAGGCGCCGGGCACCTGGCGTTGGTCACCCGCAGCGATGAGTTCGCCGAGGTCATGAGGGATCGCGTGCGTCCGATAGCGATGGAGCGACGGACGAATACGATCTTCAGGTGACACTCGGATGCACTGGGAATCAACGACGGCTCGATGAAAGAGCGGCGCGACTTTCTTACGGTGGCACGATCGAGGTCACTTCCTCGGAAGCAGCGGGGACGACTTACAGCGTGACGTTGCCGAGGCACGCGCGCACCGAGGTTCGCCGATGAACTCTGGGTCAGGAAGTCGGCTGTCGGAGACTGCGAGGCCCGCTCCGATAAGACCTTCCGTAAACCGAGCCTGGCGCCACCGCCTTAATGGGGACTATCCTCCTCGTCAACATTTCTTATTTCCTCGCCACGAGCCGCCTCATTTCCTCCCACCAGTTCTGCACGACGATGAATGACGGCACCCCCGCGCTCGGGTCGCGAATCGCAACGAACCGTCGTCGGTCGGCCGCGACGTCGTAGTTCGCGTGAAGACGCTCGGTGCCGAATGATTCCTGAAGTTCTTGTCTCGGCACCCCGAGCCGGAGCGTGGGTGTCGTTTGCACGCCGACGCTGAACAGCGAGCGCTCGCCCTGGCGATAGAACAGCGTCGTTCCGTCCCGGCTCCATCGAGGTTCCCCGCCGCCTTGCGTCGAGACGCGAGTCTTCTCGCCTGGGCCCGGGTACGACTGGACGTACACCTCTTGAGCGCCGGATTCATTCGACCGATATGCCAGCCAGCGGCCGTCGGGCGAAAAGGCCGGTTGATCTTCGGCGAACGGCGTGTCGATGAACGGCGACGCCTCTCCGCGAAGAGGCAGCGTCCAGATGTCGATCCCGCTCGTCACACCGCGCTCCGTGAAGGCCAGCACCTGACCATCGGGCGACCAGGATCCGGGAATTTGATCGAACTCGCGGACGAGCAGCGGCTCCGGAGGAGCAGTTCCCGACGCGGACTGCCAGTAGATATCCCATGATCCACCGCTCGACGAGGCGAACGTGACCTTCGTGCCATCAGGGGTCCAGACCGGAAATCGGCTGTTCGCGCCTGAGGCGGATCTGAGGGGTGTGCGGACGCCGCGTTCGAAGTCGTAGACGACAACCTGGTCGTCTCCTCCTTCCGGGTGTACCGTCACGGCCAGTTGACGGCCGTCCGGCGACAACTGCGGCGAAGGATGATATTGGCCAGCCAGTCGTTCGTCCGTGGCGGGGACGGCTTGGCCGTTCCGATCCAGCCACACGAGCTCCTGCCTCCCCTCGGGTCGCCGTCCATACACGAGCGTGCCGTCGGGGGCAACATCGAAGTCGGCGAGCCCGTTCAACTGGGTCTGCACGCCTTCGAGGACATGGACCGGTTCCCCGGCCAGCCTCAGTTGGGGCTCGTCGAGCTCGGCGGCCCACAACGAGAACGTGCGCGCGAAAATCAGATCGCCGCCGGGGCCGACGCGGGGATACGAGCCTTGCGCGAGCACCCTCTGATCCTCCGACTCCAGCGATTTGATCGTGAGATCCGAGTCCGCGCTCGGGCCGAGCAAGGCCGCAAACAGGACAGTAGAGCCACTCGGCAGCACCAGAAGCCAGAAATGGCCGGTTTCTTTCTTGGCGGCGTCTACCTTGGTGATCACTTCACGTGTGCCGCCTGCAGCCGGTACTCGTTGGAGGCCGTCGCGGCTGCCGAAGATGATCGTGTTGTCGCGACTCCACCTCGTCCCAACCACCTCCCGGACGTCGGCAA
>CAZCEL010000559.1:0-3029 GCA_964497175.1 uncultured Bifidobacteriaceae bacterium | reverse complement strand
CAACGGCCCTGCGGCGGGGAGCCGCGCGCGTCGTCGAGTCGACCTATCGGCTCGTGCCATCGCTGACAACGTCAACACCCTTTGGAATCTTGAACTCGAATTGCTTATCGGCAATTCCCACGTTTTCCTGCAGGTTCGCAAAGGTGAAGCGCGACGTACCACCCTGCGCGTCGGCACTCACGAGCCCGCGCAGCATCAGAGTGTCGGCGTCGACCAGCAGAACAAGCCAATCGTAGTCCGGCTGGGGCGTCCTCGGGACAAGCTTCAGCGCACTGGTGCCCGACGGGGCGTCAGTTGGCACTTCGTCGAGCGTTGCTTCGAAATCCTTCACCAGACTGCCCTTACCAGCCAGAAACAGCGCGGGAGTGGCCGCCTGATCCTCTGAGGGGACATCGCTCACCAGGACTTGGCGGTCGGCGGGAAGATAGGAGTAGACCTTGACGCCGTCCGAGACGAACTGTTTGCGCTCGGGCGACGTGTAATCCCACCGCATCTTGCCCGGTCTCTTCACGAGAAGTCGCCCCTTCTCGGTCAATGCGGTTCGGAGCCTGCTGCCTCGATAGGTCTGCGTGAAATCGGCGGCGAAATCCCTGAGCGTGTCGTACTTCCGTTGAAGCGCGTGGGCGAGTTCGGGAGCCGTCCGGGACGCTTCAGAGGACCTCGGGAACGCCGGGGTCGGGGAGCCCGACCCCAACAGCAGGGACGCGACGAGGGCGGTGCAGATCGCCGGCGCGGCCGCGCGCGACATGGGCTAACCGACTACCCTTTCAGCGCTCCCGGCTCAGGAGGCGCCTGTTTTGGTGCTTCTTTCGTCTCAGTCGGAAAGTTGGCCGCGAGCCACTCGGCAATGCCCCCCTGGAGGGCGGCGGCCCGGAAGCCACGCCGAATCAAGACGGCTGCAATTCTGGAACTGGCCAGCTCGTTGGGGTCCGAATCGTAGACGACGATGTCACGACCGGGAGGGAGGGCAGGTTCCGCCCCGGATTCGGTGAAACGGACGGCGCCCGGCAGCCGCACGGTGCTGTGCTCGTACGGGTACTTCAGGCGGGCGTCGATCAGAACAGGCGCCGCGTCGGATTCCAGTCGCTGTTTGAGCTCTTCTTTGGAGATGCGGGGAACGGGCACGCAGGTATTGTCCTTGGCGCCTTCCTGCGCTGTCAACCGAGCGTCAGTGACCGCCACGCGGCGTGCTACAGTGATGATTGCTTCCGACCGGGTCCCGACAGTGGCTCGTGAACTTCATCTGAGCGGACGGAAATACTGGATCGTCTCGGAGCCCTATCGCGACGGGTGGAAGGCCGTCGTCCACGAGGTGCTGGACGAAGGCATGGCCAGGACCGAGCCGGTCGGCATCGAGGCGTCGGCCGAAACTCGCGGCGCGGCCGATGAGGCCGCGGAGCGAAAGTTGCGCCGCCTGCTCGGTGTACGCCAGTAACGAAGGATTCCCGGAAGCGGTGACTGAACGGGAGAAGTTGCGTGCTGCCACGCGCAAGCATGAACTCTGCTCGACGCTTTGACCAAAGCGTGACTCCAGACAGGCCGATAGAGCAGGATTATGGCTGGCCGCGACACACCGCTCGGACTGTTCAGTGAAGAGGCCCCCGCGACGGCCTCCGAGGTGTCTCCGCCAAGCCCTGACGCCTCATCGTCCGCAAGCGCGTCGAGCGTAGCCGCACTGCTTGCGCAGTCGCAACCGGGCGCCAGGGCCCCGCGGCTGATTCGAATCGCTGTGCTACTGGCCGTGGCTGCGGCTGTCGGGGTGGCTGCGGTGTGGGGCATCCAGTCTCGAGCCCCGCTGGTGTCGGCTGTTCGCGATCGACTGGTCAACGATCCGCTCTTCCCGACGCGCGGTCAGGTGCAGCAGCCCGCCTCGCAGGAATCGGCCGGTCCGATCGAGCCGGCCGTTCGCAAAGAACCAGTCGTTCGGCAGCCGAGTCCTCGCCGCCGCGCGAGGAAGGTCACGGAAGAACGCCCGGCTGCGGCAGTCGGGAATGGCGCGGCCGAGATCGAGGTCGATGAGCTCGTCTCACCACTCACGACTGCGGTCGATCGGTCACCGGTCGCGCCGAGCGAGGCCGTCGTTGTTGCTGACGCGGCGCCGGCGACGGCAGGGCCAGGGGTGGAGCCCAGGGCAAGCTCTCGTGCGGCTGACGCGACACCGGCACGAATCTACAGCGAGCGGGATCCGGAGGTGACTCCTCCCGAGCCCAGACGCCCCCAGAAGCTCACCGCACTGCACGTCGGCGGCCGTCCCGACGACGTGGTGACGATTGAGCTGGTGATCAACGCACGAGGGAGGCTCGATTCGGCCAGAGCGACAACCCCGCCGCGCAGTGTCGGTGAGTCGCTGCTCCTGGCCACGGGCCTCCACGCCGTGAAGTCGTGGGAGTTTCGTCCCGCCCTCAAGGACGGTTTTCCTGTCAGCTACCGCACGCTGATGTCGCTCGGCGCTTACTGAGCGACCCGACCGCCATCAGGCGGTTGCTTCGTGATCCACAAGCCCAGCGGCCGCTGACCGAGGCGCGAGCTCCGCCGCCTGGCATCGGGCGGTTCACGCGTTGACAACGCCGGATGGAGGAGGTACGGTCCGTCCGCATGCTCATCTACGGCGCGATAGCGTCCGTCGGGTTTGTGTTCCTCCTGGTCATGCTGTTCGTCGGCGAGCTGTTCGGAGGCGACCACGACCTCGGTGGCCACGATATGGCGGGCGATCACGGTGACGTCGGTGGCCCGAGTATCTTCAGCGCGCGCGTCATGGCGTCGTTTGACACGGCCTTTGGTGTGGGGGGCGTGGTCGCCCGCTATTACTCGCTCGGGCACCCGGCCGCGTCGGGCGTGGGCGCGGCCGCTGGAATCGTACTGGCTGCCATCGTCTACCAGTTCGCGAGGTTGTTGTATTCCCAGCAGGCGACGACCGGCGTTTCGATGTCCGACCTCGTCGGACAGACCGGCGAGGTGGCGGTGGCCATCCCGGACGGCGGAGTCGGCCAGGTTGCGCTGACCGTCGGCGGCGAGCAGAGCGAGCACAT
>CAZCEL010000558.1:0-3029 GCA_964497175.1 uncultured Bifidobacteriaceae bacterium | reverse complement strand
TTTTTTTTTTTTTTTTTAATGACACGGCGACCACCGAGATCTACACGCGTAAGATCGTCGGCAGCGTCGACGTACACGACGGCACGGTAGACCGACGGTCCAGGCGTCCCCGCTCGAACGCCTCGACGCCGACTCGCGTTCGCTGGCGACGGCGCCGCTGGACCGATCATGTCTCGGGCGAAATGATTGGCGCCAGGCTCGTGATAGAGATCGCTGAGCTCCGCATTCAGAGCCTCGATGAGCGTGCCGCTGGCGCTCGACGTCAGATCGGACCGCCCGATCGAGATTGTTTCCATCTGGGAGTCTCGTAGCTCTCAACCGTCAGCGTTCGGCGAGATTGACAGGCCGACAGCTGATCGCTGCAAGCCGATCGCTGAAGCTCGTGATCAGAACATGCCGTCGGCATTCGGGTTGTCTGCGGGCACAGGTTGCGCCACGTCCCAGAGCTCGGCGATTCGTGCGCCCTCGAACCGGAAGATGTGGACCACGGAGGCGCCGAGATCGCTTGGTCTTTGACGAACATGCGAATGCACGACGACGAAGTCGTCGTCGGCCAGGACGCGCTTGACCTCCGACTCACGGTCGGGCGACGTCTTCGCCGCGGCCTCGACCGCGTCGAGCAGCGCAGGCATTCCCTCGGCAAAGTGGGGATTGTGGTGTCGCGCGCCGGCGACGAGGAGCCGTTCAGCTGCGGCGCGATCACCCTGTCGCGCAAATCGAAGGAAGTCCACAGCTATTGCTTTTCGGTCCATGTCGATCAGCTTCTCGGCTTGGCCTGGAGATCGGCCGGCACGTAGTGCACGTAGGCGTTCAGCAGCGTGAGCGCCTCGTCCTTCTCGTCCAGCTCGACCGCGAGCAGATCCCGGAGCGACACGACGCCCGCCAGCTTCCCCGAGTCGAGGACCAGCAGGTGCCTGACGTGCGCCTGCTGCATGCGCTGGAGACAGACCTCGTAGCTTTCGCCCACCTCCGCCACGATGAGACCGGTCGACATCACGTCGCCGACGATCGTGGCTTCGGGATCGAGGCCGACGGCAACAACCCTGCCCATCATGTCGCGCTCGGAGAAGATGCCGGCGAGCCGGCTGCCGTCGAGAACAGGGACCGCGCCGATGTGCCTGGCTGTCATGAGGCGCGCGGCGTCGGCTACGGTAGTCAGCACGTCGACGGTCGTGATGTCCGAGTCGCCGACGATGGCCTTGATCGACTTCATGATCGGCCTCCTGACGGTTGTCCCGTCCAACGCAGTGGGGTATACGAGCGATTCTACGCTCTTGGCCGCCTGCCGTGAAGCTGGCGCGCGGGCGTGGGACGCCGCCGGCGGGTCGAGACCCCTGTGCTACACTCGCGGCAATGGGCTGGCGCGGGATGTATCGGCCCGGGATGCGGGCCTACATCATCCCGCAGGTCGCGGGCCTGCTGCTGGCAGCCAGCGCGTTTCTGCCGTGGGTGATCGTCGGCGACATCTCGCTGTCCGGGGTGCCCGACGTGTCAGGGTTGTGGGTCGTCGCGCTCGGGGCCCTTGCGACCGTGCTCGCGACGCTGAGCCTCATCACTCGCAAGAACTCGCGCCACCCGCTCCTCCTCATCGGCCTCGCCGCGCTCGGCATCGTGTTCCTGTCGTGGCGCCTGATGCCCAGAGCCGTGGCCGATCGCGCCTTGCGGCGTTCGCAGGCCCGTGCCATTGTGGAGAACGCACCCGTCGATGCCCGGCCGGTCGCCCTGGTTGGCGGTGGGCTGTATCTTGGGCTCGCGGCCGCGTGCGCCCTCGTCGGCTTCGGCCTCACGATTGTCGTCCGCCGCGCGGCCCGGCCCTATGCCATCGATCCCGATGACGACGTCGAGTGAGAGGGTCGGGCCATGAAGATTCGCATCGCGCACAGCCCGGATTCAGATGACGCCTTCATGTTCTATGGGCTCGCCAGCGGCGGCGTGCCGTCCCCGGGTTTCGAGATCGAGCACGTGCTGTCGGACATCGAGACGCTCAATCGTCGGGCGTTCGCGGGCACGTACGAGATCACCGCCGTGTCTTTTCACGCGTACGCGCACCTGGCGGATCGGTACCTGCTGCTGCCGCACGGCGCGAGCATGGGCGATCGCTACGGTCCAATTGTCGTGGCCAGGGTCGATGGGCCCTCGTCGACCGACAATGTGCGCGTGGCGATTCCCGGGGAGCTGACCACGGCCTTCCTCGCATTGCGGCTCTTCGATCCCGACGTCGCGTGGATCGTGATGCCGTTCGATCGGATCCAGGACGCGGTCCTTGAAGGAGAAGTGGAGGCCGGGCTGCTCATCCACGAGGGGCAGCTCACCTACGCTGACGAGGGGCTCCGCAAGATCGTCGATCTGGGCGAGTGGTGGGCCGATCGCACGGGAGGCCTGCCGTTGCCCTTGGGGGGCAACCTCGTCCGGCGGGATCTTGGCCCGGCGGTCATCGGCGCGTTGTCGCGCCTGCTGCACGACAGCATCGCCTATGGGCTCGCTCACCGCGGTGAGGCGGTGGAGTACTCCATGCAGTTTGGACGCGGGCTGGACCGCGCGCGCACGGATCGATTCGTCGGGATGTACGTCAACGACCTCACGCTCGAGTACGGCGACCGGGGACGTGCCGCCGTACACAGACTCCTTGACGACGCCCACAGGGCTGGGCTGATTGCAGGACCGGTGCATGTCGAATTCGCAGCCTGACGCCAGATCCCACGGGTGTTGTGGGCCGCTGTGGCTGATGCTCGGCGCGTTCGCGGTCCTCTCAGCCGGGCCGGTCGTCGCTGCGGACTGGTTGGATATCGAGATTTCTGCGCGCTCGATTCAGCCCGGAGAGCTGGTCGTGATGAGGGCAAGAGCCGAGACGACGCTGGATGCCCTCAGCGTGCGAGCCCTGGATCGCTCGATTCCAGCATTTCGAGTCGCGCCGTCGGAGTGGCGGGCGCTCATCGGCCTCGACCAGCACACGGTGGTCGCCCTCGCGAACGCCCAGGTCGAGGCGCGGTCGGGGTCCCGGACGCTGCGCGCGGAAGCGGTGCTGGGTG
>CAZCEL010000557.1:0-3034 GCA_964497175.1 uncultured Bifidobacteriaceae bacterium | reverse complement strand
ACACGAGATTGCAGGCACGCCCGTGTACCTTGCACCGGAAGTGCTCGCACACAAGCCGGCGACGCCTCGCAGCGACTTCTACAGCCTCGGCGTGCTCCTCTTTCATCTCGCAACGGGCCGTTATCCCGTTGAAGGGCGATCGATCTCAGAGATCCGGCGTGCTCACGAGGCTGGGCGGTGCACGCCGCTTCGAGTGCTGCGCCCGAATCTTCCCGCCGGGCTCCTGTCTGTCATCGAGCGCTGCCTCGACCCGGAGCCGGCGCATCGATTCCCGGCTGGGGCGGCGATGGAGGCGGCGCTCGCGACCGGTGGCGCTCGCTGGGCGCACCTCAAAGTCGCGGCGGTCGGCGCGACGTTGCTGGCATTGGTGCTGGCTGGCGGCGGCCTGGGCGTGAGCCGATGGCGACAAGCGGCGACGGCGGGGCCCCAACGTGGAGATAATAGCGGTGGGTCGTCAGCCGCCGCCGGGCCCGCTTGGCTCGCCCTTGCGGGGACGCGCAACCTGCGTCAGATCTCTCGCGACAGCGATTTGGCGGGCCCTGGCGCGCCATCACCAGACGGTCGGCTGTTGTCCTTTACAGATTGGGACACCGGGGACCTCGCCGTTCACGAGCTCGCCACAGGCAGACGTTGGCATGTCACGGCGAACGGGCCGTCAAATGAAGCAGCGTGGAGTGAAGCAGGAACCTCGCGCTTTACCTCCGACGGCTCAGGGTTGCTGTACGTCTGGTACGAGCGGCGAAACGGTCATCAGCACCCTGAGATTCGCTGGATATCCGTAATGGGTGGTGCGCCTCGCACGATTTGGCGCGCCCCTGCTGACGCGTGGGTGATCCTGCAGCACTGGACCGGAGACGACCGCTTCATTCTGGTCGGCATCGAGGAGCGCCGCGGAACCCAGCTCGTTCTCATCTCGCCACATGATGGCACGCTGCTGAGTTCGATTGCGACCGGTCCCGCACTGCCGAACGGCGCCAGCCTGTCACCCGACGGCCGATACGTGGCCTTCGACAAAGAGGATCCCACCACCGGCCTCCGCGACGTATTCGTCATGACAGTTGACGGGCAGTTCGAACATGCGGTCGTCCACGATCCCAGCAACGATCACACGCCGGTCTGGACGAAGGACGGCCACCACGTCCTGTTCCTGAGTGACCGCTCCGGGCCGACCGGCCTGTGGAGTCAACGCGTCGACGGCGACCAGCCCGTGGGCATTCCGGTTCGGATCGAACCGAACTTGGGCCGGTCGTTTTTCTTCATGGGCCTGACCGATGAAAACGCGTACTTCGTGCGCCGAATGTTGGGTACCCGCGACGTTTACGTAGCGGAGCTCGACCCGGCGACTGGCGCTGTTGCCGGCGAGCCGGTCAGAGCAGGCGTCGGCGTCACAGGGGCCGATGCTCACCCGGAATGGTCCCCGGACGGACGTTCCCTGGCCTTTTCCCGAGGCGCCGCCGATCAGAGCCGGCTGGTCATCAAATCACTGGCCGATGGCCGAGAACGCGAGATCGTCAACCCCGCGATGAGGGCGGTCGCAAAGCCTCGATGGGAAGCGGGTGGGCAGACCGTCCTCGTGAAGGCCATGTATCGACACCAATTCGGGCTCTATCGCGTCAATCTGGACACAGAAGCCGTGTCCACGGTGATGCTGGGAGACTACTTCAACGACTACGAGCTGCTTCCGGGAGGGCGCTCGATCGTTTACGCGATTCGAGGCCGCCGCTCGTTCATACGGCGCAACCTCGCGAGCGGCAGCGAAGAGGTTCTTCTCCGCGTCGAGCCGCCATGGAATCCGTACGGGCTGGCCGTATCGCGCTCGGGGGAGCGTCTCGCCTACGTCGGAAGGCGCAAGGAGGTCGGGACCTCGCTCTTCGTGCTGGATCTCGCCACGTCACGTGCTCCGCGTGAAGTCCTTCATGTGGGACCCGAGGAAGGCATGGTGGCGTATGTTTTCACGGCCGACGGCAGCGAAGTGATCGTCAGCCGATGGAATGCCGAGCCTGGGCCGGCCGTCCCTTCGCTGGAGCGCGGCGGAACCTCACTATGGGCGGTGGACGTGCAAACGGGTCATGCGCGGCTGCTCGGCCTGAACGTCAACCATCTGAACGCCGTTCGTCTCAGCCCCGACGGTCGTCAGATTTCCTACGACGCCGGGGCGCCGTTCCAGGAAGTGTGGGTCCTCGAGAATGCACTCTCGGGTCTCGAATGATTGCACCGTGGTACGAGCCTGGGCGACGGCCAGCCCATCGAGAGTGACACGACCAGCCTCTCTGACGCGTTCGGTCGCCGACGTGATGGGTATGCGAAATGTCAACTGCGACGGCGCGGTAACGGCGGTCTTCAGGTCAAAGGAGAACAGCATGTTCGGCAGCGCGCGGCAGCAAGGCACGGCGGTCCTGACCGCCCTGGCAGTTCTGACGGCGGTTCCCGCGCTCGCCCAGCGCGGCCAGACTGCTGACCTTGCGGGACTGGCGCGTGACGCGACCGACGCGCCCCTGGCCGGCGTCGCAATCACAGTCGCGAGCCCGCAGCTCATTGGCGGTCCGCAGACGATGCGGTCGGATGCGGAGGGGCGATACCGTTTCACGGCGCTCCTTCCCGGGACATATGAGCTGACCGCCTCCCTCAAGGGATTCGAGACCCTGCACCGGCGGGGCATCGAGCTGCCTGCGGGCCTCGGCCTGACGCTCGATCTCGCGCTGACCGTGGCGCCTGTGGAGGCCACTGTGGAAGTCATTGGCGTCGTGCCGGCCGTGGACGTGCGGAGCTCGGCCTCGCCTCAGCTCATCGAACGCGAACTGCTCGAGAACCTGCCAATCGAGAGCCGCGCGGTGAGCGAATACATCAACCTGGCGCCCGGCATTGCGGGCGGCGTGGCGCTCGGCGGAGCCGCCGGGGCCAATCCAATCTCGGTGGATGGCACCAACGCCACGGATCCCGTCCAGCACGCGCCTCAAGGCGCGCCCGTCGTCCACTGGCTCGACGGGCTCCAGGTCGTGTCGGTCGGCGCCAACGCCGAGTACGGCGAGTACAC
>CAZCEL010000556.1:0-3042 GCA_964497175.1 uncultured Bifidobacteriaceae bacterium | reverse complement strand
CGAGATGGCCGCCGTGCGGGCGGGGATTGCGAGTGTCCCGGGTCCGTGAGGCTGTCGCGCCGCGGGCGCCCACTGTGACCAGATACGATTCCCGCCACCAGGCCCGCGAAGCCGCGCTGCAGATCCTGTATCAGTGGGAGATTGGCGGGATGCCGGTAGAGCGTGCGGCCGAGACGTTGTTCGACCTGCAGTGGGCGGACACCAAACCGCCCGATGACGAGGTGCGGGCGTTCGCGTCAGTGCTGGCTCGCGACACGGTCGATCGGCTGGCCGAGGTGGATCGGCTGATTGCGGAGACGGCCGAGCGCTGGAGGCCGGAGCGCATGGCCGTGGTCGACCGCTTGATTCTCCGCATGGCCGTCTGCGAACTGTTGCGCGATCCCGCCGTGCCGCCTCCGGTCGTAATCAACGAGGCGCTCGAGCTGGCGCGCACCTTCAGCACCGAGGACGCGGTGAAGTTCATCAACGGGATGGTGGACGCCGTCCGCAGGAAGATCGATGAGGCCCGGGGCAGTCCCGGTGGACATGGGTAGCATCGCGATGTCGTCCCAGGACGAACAGATCGCTCAGCGGAAGGCCAACCTCGAGGGCCTCAGGCGGCTCGGCGTATCCGTCTATCCGCACCGTTTCCTCCGTCGGCACTCGGTGTCTGAGCTCGTCGAGGCGTACGGC
Source organism: uncultured Bifidobacteriaceae bacterium (assembly GCA_964497175.1). Classification (GTDB taxonomy): domain Bacteria; phylum Acidobacteriota; class Vicinamibacteria; order Vicinamibacterales; family CAVVIG01; genus CAZCEL01. The sequence goes on along the minus strand of CAZCEL010000556.1, from coordinate 2,370 downwards.
GCGCGCACGCACGACGAGCTCGAGGTTGAGCGGCCGGAGACCGTCACGAGCGGGCGGATTCTGGCCATCCGCTCGTTCGGAAAGGCCAGCTTCCTGGCCATTTCCGACGGCAAGTCGAGGCTTCAGGTGTACGTCAGGCAGGATTCCCTGCCGCCTGTCGACTTTCAGATCTTCAAGCTGCTCGACCTCGGCGACTGGATCGGGGCCCAGGGGCGGCTGTTCCGGACGCGGACGAACGAGCTGACGGTCTGGGCGTCCCGGCTGCACTTTCTGTCGAAGTGCCTGCTGCCGCTGCCCGAAAAATGGCATGGCCTGACGGACCTCGAGATCCGGTACCGGCAGCGCTATCTGGACCTCATCGTCAACCCTGACGCCCGGCGGGTGCTCGAAAGCCGGAGCCGGATCATCGGGGCGATCCGGCGGTTCATGACCGAGCGCGGATATCTCGAGGTCGAGACGCCGATGATGCAGCCGATCGCCGGCGGCGCGCTGGCGCGGCCGTTCACCACTCACCACAACGCGCTCGACATGGATCTGTACCTGCGCATTGCGCCGGAGCTGTACCTGAAGCGGTTGACCGTGGGTGGCCTGGAGAAGGTGTTCGAGATCAACCGGAACTTCCGGAACGAGGGGATTTCCACCGAGCACAACCCCGAGTTCACGATGATGGAGTTCTACGAGGCGTACTCGGACTACCAGGCGCTCATGACGCTGACCGAAGAGCTCGTCGTGACGGTTGCCCGCGAGGCCGTCGGCGCCGATCGGGTGCCCTTTGGCGACGAGGTGATCTCGCTGGCGCCGCCGTTCGCCCGCGTGTCGCTGCGACGCGCGGTCTGCGACGCCGCGTCGCTCCGCCTGGGGCGCGAGGTCACCGACGCGGAAATCCGAGACCGGGCGGGGGCCGCGGCGGTGGCGCAGGCGGCCGGCGTCGAGGTGAAGCCGGGACAGTCGGCCGGCGCGACCGCCACCGATCTCTTCGAGACGCTGTGCGAGGATCGCTTGGTACAGCCCACCTTCGTCTACGACTTCCCGACCGACGTGTCGCCGCTGTCCAAGCAGAAGAGCGACGATCCGGACACGGTCGAGCGCTTCGAGCTGTACATCGGCGGGTTCGAGGTCGCCAATGCCTTCAGCGAGCTCAACGATCCCGACGAGCAGCGCCGCCGGTTCGAGGCGCAACTGAGGGCGCGTGAGGGCGGCGACGTCGAGGCGCACGCCATGGACGAGGACTATCTCCGGGCGCTCGAGTACGGCCTGCCGCCTGCGGCGGGCGAGGGCGTTGGCATCGACCGGCTGGTCATGGTGCTCACCAACAGCCCGTCGATCCGGGACGTCATCCTGTTCCCGCTGATGCGAAGGCGGGAGTGACATGAACATTCCGTTCGAGGTCCACGTCGCGGTGCGCTATCTGGTGGCCAAGCGGAAGCAGGCGTTCATCTCGGTGATCTCGCTGGTCTCCGCGCTCGGGGTCACGGTGGGCGTGACGGCGCTGGTCATCGCGCTGGCGCTACAGACGGGCCTTCAGCAGGAGCTGCGCGACCGCATCCTCGGCAGCAATCCCCACATTTTCGTCTGGAAGCGGAGCGGCATCGTCGACTATCGCGCCGAGTCCGAGTCGCTGCGCCGGTTTCCACACGTGGTGGGGGCGGCGCCGGCGATTCTGGGCAAGGCGCTGGTCACCGCCTCGAACGATTCGAGTGCCGAGGCGTTCATCAACGTGAAAGGCATCGACCCCGAACTCGAGCCGGCGGTGACGGCCCTGGCGGCTGCGATGCGGACCGGATCGCTCGAGTCGCTCTCGACGGCGGCCACCGAGGGCCCCGCCGCGGTGCTTCTCGGCACCGACTTGGCGGCCCGTCTTGGCGTCGTCGTCGGCGACACGATCTCGGCGCTGACGCCCGGCGGAACGCTCACGCCCTCGGGGATGCGGTATCTGCCCCGGACGTTGACGGTCGCTGGCACCTTCGCGCTGGGTCTGTACGAGATCGATTCCGAGACGGGCTTCGTCGCGCTCGATACCGCGAGACGACTCTTCGCGAAGCAGGAGGTCGACGCGATTCAGCTGCGCCTCGACGATGTGATTCTGGCGCCTCAGGTGTCGGAGGAGCTGGGTCAGGCGCTCGGCGCCGACTACATTGCGCAGGACTGGGCCGATGTGAACAGGTCGCTCTTTTCGGCGCTCAAGCTCGAAAAGATGGCCATCTCGCTGACGATCGGCCTGATCGTGATGGTGGCCGCCCTCAACATCGTCGCCTCACTCGTCCTGCTCGTCATGGAGAAGCATCGTGACATCGGGATTCTCAAGACCATGGGGGCCAGCGCGAGGAGCGTGACGCTCATCTTCATGATCCAGGGCCTCATCGTCGGGAT
>CAZCEL010000555.1:0-3052 GCA_964497175.1 uncultured Bifidobacteriaceae bacterium | reverse complement strand
AGAGACAGGTTCATCGCTTCCTCGAGGCAGTCCCGCACTGTCTGGCCGACGTGCTCTCGCGCATCCACGCGGGCGAGGTCACGTGCATCTCGCGCGACACGCCCGAGCCGTCGGCATTCGCGCACGAAATCCTGGGCGCACGCCCGTACGCCTTCCTTGACGGGGCGCCGCTCGAGGAGCGGAGAGCGCAGGCTGTGCAGACGCGCCGCGCGAGCGACCAGACCGGCGAGATCGGAGCGCTCGATGCACAGGCCATCGCCCGAGTGCGCGACGAGCAGCGGCCGGATCCCCGCGACGGCGACGAGCTCCACGACGCGCTGCTGACCTCGGGCTTCCTGCTGCCCGGGGAAGCGGACACGACGCTGTTCAAGGAGCTGGCCGATGAAGCCCGGGCCACTCGCCTCGTCCTGTCGCCGCCCGGCAAGACCGAATCAGTGGTCGCCGAATCAGGACTCGTGGAGCCGCCTGACGCGGCCGCGGCCGATGATCTTCAGCGGGCAGCGGAGGTCGTGATCGTCGCCGCGGAGAGGCTCCCCGAGATCCTCGCCGTGCATCCCCGCACGACGCTCACGCCCGCCATTTCCCCACCAGCTTCACGCGCAGAACGCTCGTGGACCCGCGACGAGGCCATCGTGGAGCTTCTACGGGCCCGGCTCAGCCTCACCGGGCCGACCACCTCTGGTGCGCTGGCGGCGTCGCTGGGCCTCGGCGAAACCGAGACCGACCCTGCGCTGCGGATCCTCGAATCCGAGGGCTTCGTCCTGAGAGGCATGTTCACACCGGGCGCCGGGACGCTCGAGTGGTGCGAGCGTCGACTCCTGGCACGCATTCACCGGTACACCATCAATCGCCTTCGCGCCGAGATCTCGCCCGTCAGCCCTGCTGATTTCATGCGCTTCCTGTTTGTCTGGCAGCACGTGGACCCAACCTCCGCTCTCAGCGGGATTGAAGGATTGCGCGCGGTTCTTGCGCAGCTCGACGGCCTGGAGCTGCCCGCCCGTGCCTGGGAGGGCCACGTGCTTCCCGCACGTCTCGACCGCTACGACCCCTCGATGCTCGATACGCTGTGCCTCACGGGAGAGATCGGCTGGGCGCGGCTCTCCACGGGCCGCACACAGGTCGTGGGCGCGACGCCAATCGCCCTGTTTCTGCGTGAGCACGCCGGCACGTGGCTGGCGCTGCGCGCGTCCGCAGCGACCGACGCGCCACAGGACAATCACGCCAGGCCGGCGGGTGCCGACGCAACCAGGATTCTCGATCGCCTGGTCGCGAGAGGGGCGTCGTTTGGTCATGAGCTTGTCCGCGCGTGCGGCGTCTCGCTGGAAGGGTTTCGCACCGCGATGGCGGAGCTGGTCGCCGCAGGACTCGTCTCGTCGGATGGCTTTGCGGGCCTGCGCAGCCTGATCGCCGCCAGACGCGCACACACGCGGAGCGGTCGCGATCCTGCGGGCAGATGGTCTGCGCTGCCACCGGCGGAGCACGACGCCTCCCGAGACGCCGCAGTGGAGACGCTCGCATCGACCTTGCTGCGCCGGTACGGCGTGGTGTTCCGCCGGCTGATGGCGCGCGAGGCAACAGCAGTCCCCTGGCGTGAGCTGGTGCGCGTCTGTCGCAGGCTCGAGGCCCGCGGCGAGATCCGAGGCGGCCGTTTCGTGGCGGGCATGTCGGGCGAGCAGTTCGCACTTCCAGAGGCCGTCGAGCGCCTGCGCGAGGTTCGACGCTCGAAGAGGGACGACCGCCTGATCTCGATCAGCACCGCCGATCCGCTGAATCTGACCGGCAACGTGACTCCTGGCGATCGCATTCGCGTGGCCGCCGCCAACCGGCTCGTCTACCGCAACGGCGTGCCGGCCATGGCCATGGAAGGCGACGTGCTGCGCCCCTTGGGCGAGCTCGATCGCGACACCGCGGGCGAGGCCGCCGCAGCCGCCGCCGGCCGGCGCGTACCGGTGGTCTCCGGCTACGTCGGCCGCCACGGATGAGCGGCTACCGTGAACGATTCAGTGAAGGCTGAGTCACTTCTCCCTGGACCGGGCGATTCTGGTCCCTGAATCGCTCGAGTGCGCGCAGAAAACCCCTATTCGGCGGCCGCAACACGCTGGCCCCTCAGTTGCAGGACTCCCGTCCCGTGGTGATCCGCCGAGGCTTCCTTGGCACCCTTCGTCGTGTCTGGTCCTGGCGCCGCGGCCGCGCGACGCCTGCCGTGGTTGCGAGTGTTGGCGGCTCGGCCGTCCTGCTGATCGGTGGGCTCGCCCTCCTGTCGAACCTTCTCACCACGCTGCCGGACGAGCACGCGCTGCGGCGCATCGGCGAGATGGATCAGGCGACCGCCGTGTTCGATCGCGCCGATCGCCTCGCGTTCACCATCTTCAAGGAGCAGCGGATCGAAGTTGCCCTCCCGGACATCTCGTCCCACCTGGTCGGCGCCATCATCGCCGTCGAGGATCAGCGCTTTTACGAACACCGAGGATACGACCTCGTGCGCATCGCCGGAGCCGCGCTGGCCAACCTGCGCCGCGCCGATCGCGTCCAGGGCGGAAGCACGATCACGCAGCAGCTGGCCCGTCTGAGCTTTCTCACCCCCGACAAGACGTATCGCCGGAAGCTGCAGGAGGTCGTCCTCGCGGCGCGCATCGAACGCATGTACGACAAGGCGCGTATCCTGGAGCTCTACCTGAACAAGGTGTACTTCGGGGACGGTCTCTATGGCGCCGAGGCCGCCGCGCGCGGCTACTTCGGCAAACGTGCGGCGGAGCTGACCGTGCCTGAAGCTGCGCTTCTGGCCGGCCTCGTGAAGTCGCCGTCGAGCTACGCCCCCACCGTGAGCCTCGAGCGTGCGATCCGGCGGCGCGACGTGGTGCTTCAGGCGATGCTCGAGACCGGGACGATCGACCGTGCGTCGTGGGAGTCGGCTCGCGCGTCGCACCCGCACTTCCACGACATCCTCAGGGCCGCTGATCCGTACGGCCCCTATTTCAAGGAACAGGTGCGGCGGGAGCTGGTCGATCGATTCGGCTGGCAGCGCGTCTATCAGGGCGGGCTGCGAGTGTTC
>CAZCEL010000554.1:0-3057 GCA_964497175.1 uncultured Bifidobacteriaceae bacterium | reverse complement strand
GCGCGGCTCGAGCAGGATGCGCAGACAGCGCCCTGCAATCCCGCTCCTGACGGCCTGCTCGGCGGCCGAGGCATCGAAGAGCCCGGCCTCGATGCCCACGCCGCGCCCGATCAGCAGCTCGGCAAGGGCCGGCGACCCCTCCTCGTTGAAATTCACCGACACGAAATCGGGAAGCACCGACCATTTCGAGACGACCGCGTGGCGCTGAGCCGCATTGTTGAGGATCCAGGCACCAGTGCTCATGCCAACCGGCGTCGACGGAATGGCCGCACGCACGACCGCAAGCGTTCTCGCCACATCGTCTCCATCGAGACTCTCCGACCGGTCCGCGCGACGGACGTGCAGGTGAACGGCGCCGGCGCCGGCTCGCACGACCGCCGTTGCGGCCCAGGCCATGGTGACGGGAGTGAGCGGCAGCATCGGATGCGCGTCGGGCCTCCGCGCGCCGTTGATACAGGCTTTCAGCAGCATGATCAGGACCCCGCCGTATACGGCTCGTGCAGCTGGACCGGCGGGATCGCAACCCTGCGAACCCGCAGGTTGATCATTTCGACAAACACCGAGAAGCCCATTGCGAAATAGATATAGCCCTTCGGGATGTGCATGTCGAGCCCGTCCCCGACGAGCGACATGCCGATCAGCAGGAGAAAGGACAGCGCCAGCACCTTCACGGTCGGGTGGCGATGCACGAAATCGCTGACCGGCCCTGCGGACACCATCATGATCGCCACGGCGAGGACGACGGCGGCGACCATGATGGCCAGGTCATCGGCCATGCCCACGGCCGTGATCACCGAGTCGAGCGAGAACACGATGTCGAGCGCCATGATCTGCGCGATCACCGCGCCAAGCGACGGCGCGACCAGGCGGGACTCGTGGCCGATCCCGCCCTCCAGCCGCTCGTGAATCTCGAGCGTCGCCTTCCCCAGCAGAAACAGACCGCCGACGATCAGGATGAGGTCCCGGCCCGAGATGTCCTGCGAGAGCACGGTGAAGAGCGGTCGCGTCAGGCGCACGATCCAGGCAATCGACGCCAACAGGCCGATGCGCATGAGCATCGCCGCCAGCAGGCCGATGCGCCGGGCCCTGGTCTGCTCCGCCTCCGGCAGCTTGCCCGCCAGAATCGAGATGAAAATCACGTTGTCCACGCCGAGGATGATCTCGAGAAACGTCAGGGTCACGAGGGCGAGGAGCCCTTCAGAGGTCAGAAACGCATCCATCCCTTCCTTATACCTCAGGTCGTTTGGTCATCATCATGTCATCGTCCGGCCACCTCCCGAGCATTGAGAGGCTGCTGGCGCCGTTCCAGAGTGGACGAGTCGCGCGCGATGCGCGACGCCAACTGGAGGTGGCGTCATGCGCTCTGTTCGAGTCTTCGTTCTGCTGGCGATCGCGTTCGGCGTAGTTCCGCGCGCCCTCAGCCAGCCCCGATCGATGCCGCAGGTCACCCTTCGCGCCTGGAACGCCGGCCCGGTGGCGCCATGGAGCCTTCACGACGCGCGGCACACGGCTGGCCGTATCATGTCGTCGGCCGGCATCGCGCTGGCGTGGTACTCCTGCGGCAGCGCCGATCGCCCCGGTTCATTGCCGCTGACCCGTCTCTCTTCGCACCCCGTCTGTTTCGAACAGCCTGCCATGGCCGAGTTCTCAGTCCGTCTGTCCCCCGTGCCGGGCAGAGGATCAGGAGGCGAAGAGCTCGGCTACGCGTGGATCGATGCCTCTGAGGGTGCGGGCACAATGGCGACCGTGTTCGTCGACCGCGTCGAGTCGCTCGCCCAGGCAGCGCGGATCGACCCGCGCACGCTGCTGGGACGGACCGTGGCTCATGAGCTCGGGCATCTGCTACTCGGAACGACCGGTCACGCAGAGAGAGGCTTGATGCGATCCAGATGGACGATCGACCAGCTTCGCGCACGACGGGACGATGACTGGCAGTTTACCGCGTCGGAGGCTCAGACAATGCGGGCCAAGCTGGGACGCCACCGGGCCGGCCGCTGACCCCTGATCTGCGGGCGGCGGGACGAGGCGCTCTCGGAACCGCCGTCGTTCATTCGGTCCTGTTCGCAATCGCCGCCATCAGCTTCTCGATCCGCTCCTGGGCAAGGGCGACGAACTTCTCCAGATCGTCGTACACGAACTTGTGCCCGGCGTTCACGGCTCTGGTAATCGGCACCTGGGCCTGCTCGTACGCGTCGGTCAGCGCGGTGCGCCGCGCCTTGTCGTTGACGCGCTTGATCATGTCGTTCGCCAGTTTCGTCTGAGCCCGGACGACGCCGAGGGCCTCGTACATCTCCCTGGCTTTGCGGGCCCGTTCGGCGCGTGGAGCGACCTCTTTAGGTCCATGACACCTGGCGCATTGCGCCTCGAGCCCCTTGGGTGAGAGCAGCCGTCCGGCGACGGAATCGTGGCAGGTGGAGCAGGTTGGACCACGATCGACGCCCTGTTTGAGCAGCTCGTAATGCCGGCTGTCCTGGAACGCCACAAACGGGCCGACGTGGCACTTGCCGCACGTCGTCGGGAGATTGGCCCTGTGAACGGGGCTCTTCCTGTCGGAGGAAGGCAGGATCCCCCGATGCGCGATGAACGGCTCGAAGTCCTGACTGTTGCCCCCATGGCACCGCTCGCATCCCACGTTGTTCCGCTCGTGGGGCGAGCGGTCCCAGTCGAGCAGGTGATCCTGGCGGGGCGAGCTCGGCTGCGCGTAGTGGCAGTCAGCACACCGGCTCGACTGTGCGAGCGCAGGGGCGGCCGCCAGGACGCTGGCGAGAGCACAAAGCATGAGCCAAACGGCGCGGGTCATCGTGAGCCTCCCTCCAGTCACCACATCCGACGCAACGATCCGCCCCGCAAACCGGGTGCCGTCAGAATATCAGAATCTGCGAGAGCCAAAGGCCTTCGTCAGAGCCGGCAGTGCCGGATTTCCGGAGCGGGCGTACGGCTCGAGGCGGCTGCAGGAAAATGGTCGTTGTAGGAGAATGATCGCGGTACCGGTACAAGCGGAGAGGTGAAAGGTCAACGACATGATGCGACACACACGACCGACGATATGGGCGGCAG
>CAZCEL010000553.1:0-3062 GCA_964497175.1 uncultured Bifidobacteriaceae bacterium | reverse complement strand
TCTCTCCTCAGAATCTGAACAGCCGGTTGAACTTGACCACGAACGAGCGGGTCTCGAGCTCGGGGAACCGGCGCGGCGTGAGCGTGTCCCGCTCCTCGTTGTAGACCACGAACAGCTCGCTGCCAGGCTGATACTCCCACCGCAGCCGCAGGTTCGCGCCGAGGGCACTGTTACTCGAGTTGTACTGAACAAGCGCGCTCACGAACATGCGTGGCGTCACCGTGTAGGTCGTCCGCGTCGTGACCAGCGTCGTGTTGAAGCGGCCCTGCGGCAAGTCCACCCAGTTCAGCGACAGGCCCGGCTCCAGTGAAATCTGGGGCGTGAGCTCGACTCGGCCGACTCCGAACGGACCGCCGCCACCGCCCCCGAGGTTCAGCGTGGTCTTGGTTCCACCGTAGAACGTGCCGCGCTCGACCATCACGTTGCCCGAGAGACGGCGCTGCGCGCCGAAGTTGTACCCCACCCGGGTGTTGTAGAAGTCGTACCCACCGACGGGGACGACGACCCCGGAGGCGATGGGAAACGGCAGCTTGAGGAAGTCGTGGGTGGTCGTATAAGAGAGCTGGAAGCGGTCGCTGTTCTCGAACTCTATCCCGAACCGGCCTTCCGCCTCGCGCGTCTCGAGGATGCCGGACGCGTCCGTGATGTGGTCGAACGATCCTTCCCATGTGAACTTCCGTATCGCCTCGATCGACGCTGGACGCGGACTGAAGCGCAGCGAGCCCGAGCTCTTGCGCATGTCACGGCGGCGCACGAAGCCAATCTCGGGCGAGAACGACCTGTCGATGAAAAGGTGCTCCGCCGTCGCGCCGTACCGGTCCCCGTTGTACCGGAGCTGCCCGCTGTAGCTGGCGTTCTCGCCGGCCACACCGGTGGTCTCGGTCCTCGCCCAGTAGCCGTTGATCGAAAGGTTGTCGAAGAAGGCGAGCGTGGTGTCGAGGCCGTACGCCTGGTTCGACCCGGGCACTGGCGAGCGCGTCGATTCCGAGCGGTGCGTCAAGATGGCCCCGACGCTGCTGCGCCGGAGCACATCCCGCTTGATCCGAGCGACGGTGAAGCCTGTGCTCGGCGCTCCGCTCGTCGGCTCATCGCCCGTCTGGATGTTCAGCAGGCCGAGCGTGAATGCGCCGGCTCGGCCGGTGAGCCGGCCACCCCCGCGAATCGGCACCTCGCGTCCACGGTTCAACCCGATCTGCCGGCTGTAAAAGAGAATGGGCGCATCCGGCGAGCCGCCGCCCGGCCCGAACCCGCCCCCCGTGCCGAACGAGAACGTCCCCTGGTTCTCGAGAAAGAACTCGCGCTTTTCTGGAAAGAACAAGCTGAACCGCGTCAGGTTCACCTGCTGCTCGTCGGCCTCGACCTGCGCGAAATCCGTGTTCACGGTGAAATCGGCAGTGAGGTTCTGCGTGACGCCGTACTTGATCACGTCGATGCCCACGTTCCCGCCCGCCTGATTCTTGACGTTGGGCACAGCGATCCGGTCCGAGACAACATCTCCGATCACGTACGGTTTGATCTCGAACGGTCTCCCCGACCGCGGCGCCTCGATCCCGACCAGGCTCGCCGCTTGCGACGCCTGGAAGACGCCCATCTGCGCCAGCGCCCGGTCAAGACGGGTGAGATATGACATCTCGTTCTTCCAGCGGACCTGGCGCCGCATCTGAAATCCCCAGACCTGCATGCGGCCGGGCCGATACTGCAGGGACTTGAACGGGACGCGGGCCTCGATGGACCAGCCGCCCTCAAAGCGGCCCGTACGGACGTCCCAGATCGGGTTCCAGTCGCCATTCCAATTTCGCTCGTTGGTGCCCTGGCCGTCCATGCGACCGCCGTTGGGCGTGACGTTGAAGATCACGACGTTGCGGCGGTCGTAAAAGGTGTCGAACGCGAAGGAGATGTTCTCGTTTTGCAGGATGTTGAAGCTGTCGCGGCGCATCTCGTTGACGACCCACTGGGACTCGGGCGCCGAATCCCACATGCGCGCGGAGACGTAGACGTTGCTCTCATCGAAGAATACCCAGGCCTCGGTCCGCTCTGACGCCGGCTGGCCGGCGTCGGGCTCCACTTGAATGAACCCGGATATCGACGGCACCGTCTGGTAAAGGCGCTCCTCCAGTACACCGTCCAGGGCCAACTCACCATCGAGCCGGACGGCCCGCACCGTGGCTTGGCCCGCGTCGTTGCGTGTGATCACCTCAGGTGGCGCGGGCGCAGCCGGCGCGCCCGCGACCAGCGCCGGCGCTTCATCCCTCGTCACGCGGACGTCGGAGGGCCCTGACGGCGCAGTGCCGCCAGACGTCTGGGCGAGAACGGGGCTTCCAGTCAGGCACGTCAGCGCCGCGAGAGCGACAGAGGCTTTGAGAGTCAACGCCGTCGACACAGTATTACAGACGAAGCTCCCGCGCACCTTACCTTCCCAGCCACCCAAGCAGCCCGAGCGTCAGCCCCGGCAGGTACGTGATAAGGAGGACCCCGACTGCGAGAACGAGGAGCATCGGCAGCGACGCACGCGCGATCTGTAACACGGGCTTGCCGAAGCGATAGGACGACAGGAATAGATTGAGGCCGACCGGGGGCGTCAGATACCCGAGCTCGAGATTCGCCACGAAGATGATCCCCAGATGGACCGGGTGCACGCCAAAGACCGCCGCAATCGGCACGATGAGCGGCACGACGACGACAATCGCCGAGAAGATGTCCATCAGGCAGCCGACGATGATGAGGAAGCCGTTGAGAGCCAGGAGAAACGCCGCCTGCGAGTGAACGTTGCCCTGCGCCCATTCGACCATCCGCGCCGGCACCTGCGCGTCGATGAGATACGTCGTGAATCCCACGGCCACCGCCAGGATGATGAGCACGCCGCCCACGACCGAGATCGAGTCGCTCATCACGCGCAGCACGTCGCGGGCACTCCTGAGATCGCGCTGCACGAACCGCTGCACCACGAGCGCGAAGAGCGCGGCCAGCGCGGCCGACTGCACGGTGGTCGCTCCACCGAGGAGCGACCCGAGGATGACGACCGGCATCATCAGCTCCCATTTGGCCTGCCAGAGCGCGGCCGC
>CAZCEL010000552.1:0-3065 GCA_964497175.1 uncultured Bifidobacteriaceae bacterium | reverse complement strand
CTGCGTGCAGAAGCACCTGGCGAGCCATCTGCACTACGACCTGCGCCTCGAGCACAACGGCGTGCTGCTTTCCTGGGCCGTGCCGAGGGGCCCCTCGCTCGATCCGCGCACAAAGCGCCTTGCCATGCACGTCGAGGATCATCCCGTCGAGTACGGCGACTTCGAAGGGGTGATTCCTGAAGGATACGGGGCCGGCATCGTGATGCTGTGGGATCGCGGGACCTGGACGCCGCAGGTGGCCGACGTCGACGCGGCGCTCAAGAAAGGGGACCTGAAGTTCACGCTGGACGGCTACAAGCTCAAAGGCTCCTGGGTGCTGGTGCGGACGGGCGGACGATACGCCGCCGCACGGGGCGGCGGCGCTCGCTCCTGGCTGCTCATCAAGCACCGAGACGAATGGTCGGGCGACCTCGACATCGCCCAGTTCGCGCCGAGAAGCGTCAAGAGCGACGGCGAGTTCGAGGATATCCTTGCCGCGGACACACCGGCGACGTGGCTGTCGGCCCGGCCCGCGAGAGGCGGAGAGACGGGCGCGCTGCTGTCGGAGATCATCGAGCGGGCCGCGGCCATCAAAGCCGGGCGCGCGCAGAAGCCGCGCGCGCGACGGCGCTCTTCTTCGTAAACCGTCGTTCCGCTACACGAAAAGAAAACCGAGAGGGATCCCTTCGTGCCCTCGTGCCCTTCGTGGCTGCGTGTTTTCGTGGCTCAGGCGTCTCCCAGCAGACGCCGCGACAGCACACTCCAGACCGCGTACGCGAGGCGAAGCCGATCGTGCCGGGCAATCTCCCCCGTCCAGAACTCGCCGCCCACGAGCTCGCAGTGTGCGGGCAGGGCGCCAGGCATCAGCGGCTCCTTGTGCTCGATGGCGTAGCGGGCCAGGATGTTGGAGTCGGGCCACTTCGAGTTCGCGATCACGACGTCCACGCGACGGTTGATGGCCTCCTCGATGCGCGCCACCTCGTCGGCTGCCGTAAACCCGGCCATCCCTCTCCCCTCGGTCAGCAGATTCGCCACCAGGATGATGGGGCCCTTCATGTGCGTCAGCGCGTCGGCCACGCCGCGGACCAGAAAGATGGGCATCAGGCTGGTGTAGAAACTTCCTGGACCGATCGTGACCGCGTCAAGATCGGCGATGGCTGCCGTGACGGACGGATGGATGCCCACCGGCGGCTCCAGCCAGGTCCGCCGCACCAGGCGCCCGGAGGATTGCCCGGCATCCACTTCCACCTCGCCGCGCGTGATCGACCCATCGTCGTACTCCGCGCACACCGAGGCCTGCTCGACACTGACCGGCCAGACGCGGCCCCGGCACCCGAGCAGCGCGCGAAGACCGTCGATGGCGTCGAGAAAGTCGCCGCCGTAGCGCTGCATCATCGACAGCAGGAGGTTGCCGCCCGTGTGGCCGCCGAGCCGCGGGTGCTCGATCATCGGCAGGCGCGCCAGCAGCACGCGGCGCGCCTCCTTTGCGTTGCGCGAGAGGGCCAACGCGCACTTGAGGATGTCGCCCGGCGGCAGCACGCCCAGCTCGTCGCGCAGAACACCCGAGCTGCCGCCGCTGTCGAACATGGTGACGACCGCATGCGGATGCACCCAGGGATTGCTCTTCAGCCCGCCGAGAAGGCTCGGCAGGCCTGTACCGCCACCGAAACAGCCGACGTTGAACTCGCGCAGCCGCATGTGCGTCATTCTACAATTGAGCCGTGCAGGTCCCCGATGCCGTCAGAACGCTCGCGCGCGATCTCGATGCAGTCTTCGGCAAGCGCCTGCAGTGCGTCGTTGCGTACGCGCGGGCCGATCGGTTGTCGGGCGCGACACCGACGCTCGCCGTCGTGGACCGCGTGTTGCCCGAGGATCTCGCCGCGTGCGCCGCGCGCGTTGCCGCCTGGCACGCACGGGGCCTGGACACTCCGCTGATCCTGGGCGCCGGGGAATTCGCCAGGTCGCTCGACGCATTTCCATTTGAGTTTGGCGCCATCCTGGCCGACCACGCCGTCGTGGTGGGCGAGAGCCCGTTCGACGGCCTGCGTGTCGAGCCGGGCGACCTGCGCCGGGCGTGCGAGGTGCAGGCGCGCAGTCATCTCCTGCACCTTCGCGAGGGATACCTGGAGACCAGCGGCCGCAGCGACGCGCTCGCCGATCTCATCCAGCGATCGGCCCGGCCGCTCGCGGCCCTGCTGAACAACCTCGCACGGCTCCCCGGAGCGCACGTCGTGGACGAGACGCTGCGCGAGGTCGTAAGCCACTGCGCGGGCGGCGCCATCGGCGCCGACGAGGCTCGCCGCCTGCTGCCGGCCTATCTTGGGGCCCTCGAACGCCTGACGGCTGATATCGATCGCTGGAGCGTTTCGTGACGCGCCGTCGACAAGGGGCGGGCCGGACCGCGTCGCGCGCGATGGCAATGGCGCTCCTCCTCTGGGCGCTCGCGCACGTCGTGATGGCAGCAGCCGATCCGCCGCTGCCGCGTCTGACCGAACCGGTCAACGACTTTGCGAACGCCATCGACCGTCAGAGCCGGAACGAACTGGATCGCACCATCCGGGCCCTGCAGGCAGCCACCGGAGACGTCGTCATCGTCGTGACGGTGCAGACGTACGAGCCGTTTGCCGACATTCGCGAGTATGCCGTGAAGCTCTTCGAGAATCACGGCCGGGGCATCGGTGAGAAGGGCCGGGACAACGGTCTGCTGATCCTGCTGGCGCTCGACGAGCGGCAGGTCTGGATCGAGGTGGGCTACGGTCTGGAACAGTGGATCACGGACGGCCTGGCCGGGGAGATCAGCCGCCGCGACATGGTGCCCGAGTTTCGCGCCGGGCGCTATGGCGAGGGTCTGGTCGCGGGCACGAGGCGCGTCGCCGCCCGCATCGCCGAGGGGCGCAACGTCACGCTGACGGGAATCGATCTGCCTCGCCGCGGCACCGGTGAGCGCCGCGCGGTCTGGATTCCGCTGGTCATCCTCGCGGCCATCGTCCTGATCGCGGTCCTCGGTCGGACCGGGCGCAGGCCTCGCCCGGGCATCCGGCGCTGGGGAACGGGCGGCTGGAGCGGCTGGTCGAGCGGTGTGGGAC
>CAZCEL010000551.1:0-3083 GCA_964497175.1 uncultured Bifidobacteriaceae bacterium | reverse complement strand
CGGCGTCGAGAGTGATCCCGAGGCCGATGCCGCGCACCGGGCGACCCCCAGTCCCGAGCGTCGCGCGTTCGGCAGCGAGCGGGGCCGCGGGACAGACCAGCGCCGTCGTGCCGCGGCCGACGGGCGCGCCTCCCCTGCCGGCGCGTCCCGGCGCACCGATCCGGCCGGCATATCCGCCGTCACCTCGGCCGGCGCCGGGTGGGCCGCGTCCGTTGCCGTCGCAGCCGGTCCGCACGCAACAGCCCGGCACCGCCCCTCGGCCCAGCGGATACGCACCACCGCGGCCGCCGTTCCGCCCGCCTGCTCGACCGGGAGCGCCCGGGGCGCGGCGGGAGCCCGTGTCGCGCACGGTCATGCCGCCGATGCCCATGGCTCCGCCGCCGGTGACACGCACGATCACGCTGGCAGAGGGCATGACGGTCAAGGAGCTCGCGGACAAGCTCGACGTCCGCGCCAAGGACGTGCTCGGCAAGCTGCTGATGAAGCGGCTGATGATGACCATCAACTCGACCCTCGACACGGAGACCGCGACGATGCTGGCGCGGGAGTTCGGAGCGGACGTGCAGCTCCGGAGCTTCGAGGAGGAGCTGCAGACCGACGCAGGCCTCACGAGCCCCTCCGATGTCGCGGCCCGCGCGCCCGTCGTGACCGTCATGGGGCATGTCGACCATGGCAAGACCAGCCTGCTCGACGCCATCCGCGAGGCGCGCGTGGCGGAGCGGGAGGCCGGCGGCATCACGCAGCACATCGGCGCCTATCACGTGACCATCAACGGACGGAACATCGTCTTTCTGGACACGCCCGGCCATGAGGCGTTCACGCTGATGCGCGCGCGGGGCGCCAAGGTCACCGACATCGTCGTGCTCGTCGTCGCGGCCGACGACGGGGTGATGCCCCAGACGCGGGAGGCCATCGATCACGCTAGAGCCGCCAGCGTCCCGATCATCGTGGCGATCAACAAGGTCGACAAGCCCAACGCCAACCCCGAGCGGGTCAAGCGTGAGATGACCGAGCTCGACCTGATGCCCGAGGAATGGGGCGGCAAGACCGTCACCGTCGAGGTGTCGGCGAAGCGGAAGACCAACATCGACCTGTTGCTCGAGATGATCCTGCTCGTGAGCGACATCGGCGAGCTGAAGGCCAACCCCAAGCGCAACGCGACGGGGACCGTGCTCGAGTCGAAGCTGGACAAGGGGCGCGGCCCGGTGGCCACGGTCCTCGTGCAGGATGGCACGCTGCACGTGGGCGACACGTTCATCGCGGGCCCGATCGTCGGCCGCGTGCGCGCGCTCATCGACGACCGCGGGCGGCCGACGAAGGTCGCGCCGCCCTCGACGCCGGTAGAGGTCCTCGGCCTGACGGGTCTGCCCCAGCCGGGCGACGTCTTCCAGGTGGCGGACGCGGCCAAGGCGCGTCAGATTGCGGCGTTCCGCGAGGAGCAGGCCAAGAACCGGGTGCTCGGGACCAAGGGCGCGCGGCTGACCCTCGAATCGCTGCAGGCGCAGATCGCCGAGGGCAGTGTCAAGGAGCTGTCGATCATCATCAAGGCCGACGTGCAGGGGTCGGCCGAGGTGCTGTCGGAGACGCTGCAGAAGCTCTCGGATGAGAAAGTCAAGATCCGGATCATCCACTCCGGCGTCGGGGCCATCAACGAATCGGACGTCCTGCTGGCTTCGGCGTCCAACGCGATCATCATCGGGTTCAACGTCCGGCCCGACAGGAACGCACAGGACATCACCGAGCGCGAACGCGTGGATCTCCGCCTGCATTCGGTCATCTACAACGTGACCGACGAGATCAAGAAGGCGATGAAGGGGCTGCTCGAACCGACGCTCAAGGAGGTGCGGCTCGGGGTCGCGGATGTGCGCGAGACATTCAGGGTGCCGAAGTTCGGCACGATTGCCGGCTGCATGGTCACCGACGGGCGCATCACGCGCGCCGGCGAGACGCAGGCCCGGCTCCTGCGCGACCACGTCGTCATCTACGAAGGGAAGATCGGTTCGCTGCGGCGCTTCAAGGACGACGTGAGCGAGGTGAAGGCCGGCTTCGAGTGCGGGATCGGCTTCGAACGGTTCAACGACATCAAGGTCGGCGATGTCATCGAGGTGTTCGTGATGGAGCGGATCGCGGCCGTTGTGTAAGTCGCCGCCCTGCTCATGTCTCAAGGTTCGCGTCCCGAGCGCGTCGCCGACCAGATCCGGAGCGAGCTGGCCTCGCTGATCGCCCGCGACCTGCATGACCCCGGCGTGGGGTTCGTGACCCTGACCCGGGTCCATGTGAGCGCCGACCTGCAGTCGGCCCGCGTTTTCTACACGGTGCTCGGCAGTGACGACAGCCGCGCCCGCAGCGCTCGCGCGCTCGAGCGGGCAGCCGGGTTCCTTCGCCGGCAGATTGGCGCCCGCCTCAGGCTGCGACACGTGCCACAGCTCAAGTTCGTGTACGACGACTCGATTGCCGGCCAGGACCGGATCGAACAGATCCTCAGGGACATTCACGCCCGCGACGGCGCCGACGATGGCCACGAGTAGCGACGCGATACGGGGCCTGATCGCCGAGGCGGTCCGTGCCCGGCGCCGGTTCGTTGTGTCCTCGCACTCGCGGCCCGACGGCGACTCGATCGGCTCGCAGTTGGCGATGGCCTTCGCGCTGCGGGCGATGGGCAAGGACGTTCGCGTGGTCAACGCGGATCCGGCGCCGGGACCGATGCTGGCCTTCCCGGGCGTGGCCGGCATCGAGGTCGCGCCCCGTGTGAGCGGGGCGTTCGATGCGGCCATCATCATGGAGTGCAGCGATCTGGCCCGCACGGGCGTCGCGGGCCTCGACGCGTCCTTTCTCGTCAACCTCGACCACCACCCCGGCAACACCGGGTTCGGCCACCTCAACTGGTTCGATCCATCCGCCGCCGCCTGCGGGGAGATGGTGTTCGACCTTGTCTGTGCGCTGAACGTGCCCTTGACCATCGAGATCGCGACCCACGTCTATCTGGCAATCCTCACCGACACCGGCTCGTTTCACTACTCGAACATTTCGCCCCGTACGTTCGACATCTGCCGGCGCGTCCTCGAGGCCGGCGTCGATCTGCA
>CAZCEL010000550.1:0-3093 GCA_964497175.1 uncultured Bifidobacteriaceae bacterium | reverse complement strand
CGCCATCGTTGTCGTAGTCCAGCAGGCCGACGCCGGGAGGCATGATCTCGGGGAAGTAGAACTTGCCCGACATGCCGTTGAAGTGAACGAACTCGAGGCCGACGGCGGCGGCCCGATCGGTGAACCAGTCGTGCTGGTCCTTCGCGTCCGCTGAGGGGGGAGGCGCAGTGTGTGACGGGCCGCGGTCCTTGGTCGCATCGGAGCGCGGCGCCGGCGCGTCGGCCGCGCACGCGGCGAGCAGCGCGACGGCCAGCGATGCCGCAGCGAGTCTTGCCGCGCGGCTCGATTTCGCAACTCGGGACTGGGCCTCTCTGTTCAAATGCCAGAAGTCCAAGGCAGAAAGGTTCGTCATTATACTAGCCTCACGGACAGTCGACCTATGAGCGTACGACGCATGGCTGCGGCCGTGGCGGCGATCATGTCGGTGCTGGTGGCCGGGAGCGGCTGCGCGCCGTCAGGCAAGGACGGCCCCGGCCCGCAGTCTACAGCGGCGAGTACCCCCGACGCGGGCGAGTGGACCGTGCAGTCTGTCCCGATGCCCGATGTGTCGCGGCTCCCGCAATCGGTGCAGACGCAGGTAAGCGATCGATATGCAGCCCTCGCGGCGAAGTCGGGTTCGACTCACACACCGCCTGAAGAGCTTGCTCACGCGCACGGCGACGTTGGCCTCATCCTGATGGCGACGGGGTACCACGCGGCGGCTGAGGCCAGCCTTCGGAATGCGCAGGCGCTGGCGCCGAACGAGCCCAAGTGGCCCTACTACCTGGGCCAGCTCTTCCTGCTCACGAGCGATCGCGCGAACACGCTGAAGTCTTTCGAACGAGCGCTCGAGCTCCGCCCGAGAGATGTGCCGACCATCGTTCGCCTCGGCGAGGCATACCTGGAGCAAGGGCGGACCGAGGATGCAGACCGACTATTCCTCCGGGCGCGCGAGATCGACCCGCGCTCGGCGGCAGCCTTCGAAGGTCTGGGACTGGTCGCTCAGGCACGCGGCGATCAGGCGCGTGCCGTGGAGTACCTGGAGCAGACCCTGCGGCTCGACCCGCAGGCCTCACGCGTGCACTACCCGCTGGCGCAAAGCTATCGGCGCCTCGGCCAGCAGGAAAAGGCCGAGGCGCATCTGGCGCAGCGGGGCGACGGCCGCCCGGCTCTCTACGATCCGCTGATGCAAGCGTACTACTGGCTCGTCGACAGCGCCGACGCGCACTACAACCGCGGTGTTCTCGCGATGCAGGCACGAGAGTGGGACAGGGCGGCCGACCTCTTCCGCAGGGGTCTCGAGCTCGACCCGCAGAGCTCGCAGATCGGATTTGCCCTTGGCCTGGCGTTGTACTGGAAGGGGGACCACGACCAGGCGGCCAGCCAGTTCGAAGCGGTGCTCGCTCGATCGCCCGACCATCTCGAGACGCGTGTCAACCTCGCCGTCCTGTTCGCGCAGCAGAGACGCTACCGCAACGCGCTCGTCCACTTCGCGGCTGCGGCCAAGTTGGATCCCGGCCGTGCGGATGTGCAGGTCGGACAGGCGGAGATGCTCCGAAACCTGGGCGACCTCGCTGCGTCGCTTCCCCATTGGCGTCGCGCGGTCGAGCTCGATTCTGCCAACGTCAACGCGTGGGTGGAGGGGGCGAAGGCGCTCATCACCCTCGAACGCTACCGCGAGGCACGCGACTGGCTGGCGGCCTCGCGGAAGATCCACCCGACGCGACCGGAGCTGGCAGCGCTCAGCGATCAGCTGTCAGCGAACAGCGAACAGCGATCAGCTGTCAGCGGTCAGCGGTAGGCGATCAGCAGTCAGCGGTCAGCGGTCAGCGGTCAGCGGACAGCGATCAGCGATCAGACGTCAGCGAACAGCGAAATTATCCCCGCACCATGGATGCAAGACGCCGCCGGAAGAACCGTGAGGATCCTGCTCCATCGTTGGCCGCCTCAGGACGTGGTTCCTCCGCCTGGACCGCCTGGACCGGCTGAATCCTCGCCGGTGCCTCGACCGCCGGGCGCGGCGGCGCCGGTTCGCTGACGACGATGGGTTTCGCAGCGATCAGCTCGAGAGGCGGGGTCGAGGCGGGCGGACTCGCGGCGAGCGGGCCCGGGGGACTCGCAACGGCAGCACGCTCCTCCTGAGGAACGTCCAACGTGTCGGCGGCGGCCACCAGCCTCAGCGCCTCGGCGATCGCTCCGCGCAGCTTCTGCCGAATGGCGGTTGCCTCCTTGCGCGTCGCCTCCAACAGGGCTTTCGTCTCGAGCAGCTGGTTCTCGAAGGCCTGTCGATCGCGGCTCTCCTTCTGCAGCTCGGCGACCGTCTCGGCCCTCGCACGGGTGGCCTGCTGCGCTGCCAACCGACTCTGCCCGACCTCGAGAACCATGCTCGACGCCTGCCGCCGTTCGGTCTCGAGCTCGAAGCGGAGCCGGTCGGCCTCCACCTGGACTTCTCTGAGGCGATCGGCCGCCACGGCCGCTTCTTCGCGCAGCCGCTCGGCTTCCGCCGCGGCAACGGAGCCATCCCTCCGACGGGTGTCGCACTCGCGCTGCACGACCTGCAGATCGGCGCGCACTTCCTCCAGACTCGAGGACAGTGTTGCGATCTCGTGGCGCTGCCGCTTGGTTTCGGCGACGGCGGCCTGGATGCGGACCTCGGCGTCGGCGTCGACCGTGTCGGCGACGGCCCGGAGATGACCGGCGACTGTGCACGTGAGCTGGTCAACGACCCTCGACGCTTCCTCGCCGCCGCTCGCCTCGACTTGTTCCAGCGAGCGCCAGGCGGTGTCGACCGCCTCGCGAAAGGCCTTCACGGCCTGGCTGGACGCCTGTGCCCTTCGTATCAGCAGATCCTCGAGCGACGCCGTGATGTCAGCGCTGAGCGCGGCGAGATCTATCGCGGGCGGTCTATCAGGCACCATGGGGGGAGCCCTCCTTCGGTCCGGTCGGCCTTGAAAAACCGTGCCGACGTATTTCTGTGAGATCTGAGGACGGCGCGTGCATGAAGCGAGCAGGCCGACGTGGTCGACGAAGAACATTGTGCCCGAAACTGCTCTAATATCTCCGTAATTGATTAGCGGGTCTTGTACCGCGCTGAAGATTCTGGCATAACAACCG
>CAZCEL010000549.1:0-3109 GCA_964497175.1 uncultured Bifidobacteriaceae bacterium | reverse complement strand
GTGACGGTCTTCGCCGTGGCGTCCCGGACCGCCGCGAGGTGCGTCCACGTGCCGGCGGTGAGGAACGCATTCGCCGAGGTGAGTAGTTCGTTGCTCCCCGCGCCGTACTCGTGGAGCCAGAGGAGCTTGCCGCTCGTCACATCGTACGCGTTCAGGTACCGGTTCCAGTCGCCCACGAACACGAGGCCGCCGCCCGTGGTGAGCGCGGCCGAGTTGAACGGGGCGCGCTGGCGATGGAGCCACAGCATGCGGCCGGAGGCGGCGTCCATGGCGGCGAACTCGCCAAGGTTCCCGCCGCCGCTCTCCGGGTGATGATAGTTGTCGCGCCGTCCCTGGCCGACGCCGCCGCCCCCTTCGACCTTCTTGACGTCGGTGAAGCTGCCCTTCTGGCAGGTGAGGGCCAGCGGAATATAGAAGGCGCGCGTCTCCGGATGGTAAGCCATCGCCCGCCAGCTCTTGAAGCCTGCCAGGCTCGGACAGAAGTCGAGCATCTGGTTGAGCGACGGAATCATGCCCGGGCGGTAGGTGACTTTGCCCGTGATCGGGTCGACGCGAACGAGGTTCTGGTACCCGAGATCGTGGGCGCTGACGAACCGGCCGGTCTGCCGATCGATCTGCCAGAGGATGCCGAGCTTGCCCATCTTGAACAGCGACCGCCGGGAGCCGACGTCGACAAGAATGCTCTCGAACACCTCGTCCATGTCGTGCGTCTCGCCGGGAAGAAGCTGGTTGTGCCAGACGATCTTGCCCGTCTCCGGGTCGATTGCCAGGACCGTGTTGGTGTAGAGGGCATCGCCGTCGGTTCCCCGTGCTGCGCGGGTCCAGGGCTTCGCCTGAGCGGTCGACCAGTAGATCAGATTGAGCGCGGGATCGTAGCTGCCGGTGATCCACATGTCCCCACCCGCGCGAAACGCCAGCGGGACCTCCCCCCAGCTGTCGCCTCCCGGCTGACCCGGGTGGGCAATCGTCGAGGTCCGCCACAGCTCCTTGCCCGTCCTGGCGTCGTGGGCGGTGATGGCGCATTTCTGCTGGTAGAAGTACTCGCAGCTCTGCAGTCCCGAGATGACCTTGCCGCCGACGATGAGCGCGCCGGCCGAGTACGAGAACCGCTGACCGGGATCCGCGACTGCCACATCCCACACGACGTCACCCGTCCGCGCGTTCAGCGCGACGATGTGAGCGTCGGGTGTATTCACGAAGATCTTGTCGTCATAGATGCTCAGGCTGCGGAGCGGGCGGAGGGAGTGCTGCGCGAGCGTCAGCTCCGGGTATTCCCGGCGATACTCCCACAGCAGGTCGCCGGTTGCGGCGTCGAGCGCCTGAACTATCGCGCCGGGGTTGGCGAGGTACATCACGCCGTCGTAGACAAGCGGCGTAGGCTGCTGGTTGCCCGGCTGCATCGCCCACGACCAGGCGAGCTGGAGCTGCCCGACATTCTGCCGGTTGATCTGGCTGAGAGGGCTGTGGCCCCAGCCGTCGTACGTCCGCCGCCAATGAAGCCAGTCTGATTCAGTCGGGTTGCGCAGGACGTCGTCGGTGACGGGACGGAAAGTCCTGACCTGCGCGGACGCGCCCCATGCGGCGAGAAGAGCGACTGCGACGACGGCCGCGCGAGCGCACGTCCGCATGATGTCCTCCGCCTGGCCCGTTCCGGACGTGCCGGGGATTCCTCGGAACGACTCCAGCGAGCGCAGTATACGTCACGCCGCGCGCGGAGTGTGCCGTCGGAATGTCGAGATCCGGCATCGGGCGGCCAGCACGCGGGGCGCGGCCAGAAGGCCCTCGACTACCTGGCCCGCTGCATCTTCCGCGTCGCCCTCGCCAACAGCCGTCTGGAACGAATCGAGGACGGGCCGGTAATCGATCGAGCTGGTGGTACCCGAAAGACGCTGCGTCACTCATTTGCGACCCACCTGCTGCTCAGTGGCGTGGACGCAACCCGGCACAGATCCCGCTCGATGTCCCCCGCACGCGCGCGAACAAGGACACGTGACCGCAGCGCCGGGGGACCGGCTCCACGCTTCGCGCCACACTGAAGCATCAGAAACTGAAGAAGAAGAGCAGGTCCACGCCGGCCCGCTCCACGCGCCGGAAGGGCGACCGGGAGACCAGCGCGCCCGCATCGGAAAACGTCGCTCGGATGCGGAGAATGCGGGAGAGGTAGTACTCGACCGTCGCCTCGTCGTACTCCTGTGGTCCGAACTGGCGGCTGAACCGCGCGATGAGCCCCGGCGCGAGCTCCTGGCCGATCGTCACCCGCGGGCCGCCGCGGACGCCGGCCCCAGGCTCGACCTCGAGCGTGTCGAGTCCCAGCGAGCGCTGGAGCGCGCTCACCATGGGCGTGGCGACGAAGCCGGCCGCCAGCGTCCCGGCCCGCACGGCTAGTTCCTGCTGCTGGAGCGCATTCAGCTGGCTTGTGGACGTCCCGAACACGATGAGCGACAGGATGTCGGATGCTTCGAGCGGCGGAATGCTCGCAAGACGGAGCTCCGGCTGATTGAGGGGACCGGCGATGGTGACCCGCGTATCGACGCCTGAGATGACCCGGCTCACGGCGACGAACAGCTGCGGGTAGCGATCGCCCCGGAAGTCGATCGAGCTGGCTGGATCGAGCTCGAAGCGGCGCCCCTGGAAGGAATAGCTGCCCGAGATCGAGTCGAGCGATCCCGTGACGTAGAGCGGCTGCCGCGGGTCCTTGTAGAGATAGAGGTCGCCGATCGCGCGAAGATTGATGTTGTTCAGTCCGAGCGGGGTGCCAGCTGCCACCTGCACACTGGCGCCCCGCATGCGGAGCGTGCCGGGCACGTGCAGCTCGACGTCGAGACCGAGACGTTCCCACGCGTTGAGCGCGGCCGCCACGCCTTGCGCGCCGAGCGGCGCCGCAGCTTCCGTGGCATAGGGCCGCAGCATGACGCGATCGAGGATGGCGTCGACGTCGAGCTGACCGCCGGTGACCGTGAGGCGACCCGTGAAGCGCGGCGATTCGAACTGCCCTCCCACGCGCACGGCAGCGTCGACTTCCATCCGGCCGTACTCGTTGCGCAGCACCTCGAAGCCGCGCGAGGTGACCTCGAGCGCCAGATCGCCCACCCGCATCTCGTGCGTACCG
>CAZCEL010000548.1:0-3116 GCA_964497175.1 uncultured Bifidobacteriaceae bacterium | reverse complement strand
GCTTCACGCCGCTGCTTTTCGCCGTTCGCGAGGGCCATCTCGACCTCACCCGCATCCTGCTCGAGGCGCGCGCCGACCCCAACGACGCGACCCAGGACGGAACGTTCGCGCTGATGCTCGCGACAATGAACGGCCGGTTTTCAACCGCGGCCCTGCTGCTCGATTACCACGCCAATCCCAGCCCGCCGGACGTGAGGGGCTCGCCCCTGCACGCGATCGCCTGGCTGCGCCGGCCCGGCTGGCCGCTCGGCATTCCGCCCCTCATCCTCACCGACACGATGGACAGCCTCGAGCTGGCGAGGAAGCTTCTCTTGGCCGGCGCCGACCCGAACGTCCGGATCGCCTGGAAGGAGCAGAAGCGCGGAGGCTTCGATCTCGGGATGGTCGTGAACAACCCGCCGAACATCTCGGTGGGTCGCAACTACATCACCCTGGTCGGCGCGACGCCGTACTACCTGGCTGCCAAGCACAGCGACGTGCCGCTGATGCGCCTGCTTGCCGAGAGCGGCGCCGATCCCCTCATCCCGACTGTTCAGGGCGTGACGCCGCTGATGGCCGCCGCCGGCCTCGGGTTCTGGCAGGGCGAGAGCCCGGGTCCCAACAATGGTGTGCCCGAGAGCGACACGCTCGAAGCGGTCAAGGTGGCGTGGGAGCTCGCCGGCACTGTCGACGTGAACGCAACCGCGCACTTCAACCACGTGCGCATCGAAGGCGACGGCATCGCTTTGCTGCACCGTCTGCCCCTGAACGTCCATGAGCTCGACGAGTCCAGTCCGGGTGACGTGCGGTGGGAAGGCGCCACGGCGCTGCACGGCGCGGCGGTCAGGGGAGTGAATGCGGTCGTGCAGTTCCTGGTCGACCGGGGCGCGAATCTCACCGCGAAGACGAAGCTGGGCTGGACGCCCTTGATGCTCACCGAAGGCATGTACATCGGGCAGACCGAGAAGGAAGTCCCCGAGACGGCGGCGTTCATTCGACGGCTGCTCCGGGAACGAGGCATCGTTCCGCCCGAGGCGGCCGAGAAACAGCCATGATCCCTCGTCGCGCCGGATCGTCCCACGCTCTCGCGCTCGCCTCGATCGTGTCGATCGCTGCGTTGCGCACCCTCGCCGCGCAGCCACCGACCGTCGCCGCGACGGCGTCCTCGTCCCATCGCGCGGTACTGGATCGATACTGCGTGACGTGTCACAACCAGAACGCACGCACCCCCGCGGCGAGCCCGCTCGAGCTGGACCGGATGGACCTCGCGCAAGTGGGCTCGCGCGCCGGCGTGTGGGAGAAGGTCGTTCGGAAGCTCCGTACGGGCACGATGCCGCCCCTCGGGGCGCCAAGGCCTTCTGCGGATCAGGCCGACGCGCTGGCCGCGTGGCTGGAGGGCGAACTGGATCGGGCAGCCGCGGCGAACCCCGATCCGGGCCGTGTGCCAGCCTTCCATCGTCTGACGCGGTTCGAGTACCGGAACGCGGTGCGCGACCTGCTCGCGCTCGAGGATCTGCCCAGGGAACTGGACGTCGACCTCCTCCTGCCGGCGGACAACGGTGTGGGCTTCGATACCGTGGCCGAGGCGCTGTTTGTCACACCGACGCTCCTCGAAGGCTACATGACGGCCGCGAGAAAGCTCAGCGCCGTGGCGATGGGCGATCCGGCGCTGCCGCTCATGGTCGACACGCTTCGTCCCGGACTGGAACTGCCGCAGGACGACCATGTCACCGAGCTGCCGCTTGGCACACGAGGCGGTTCGGCCATCCGGCGGTACTTCCCGCTCGACGGCGACTACCTCGTCAAGGTCGAGCTCGCGGGACGGGCGCGCGATCCGCATCAGCTCGAGATCAGTCTGGATGGAGAGCGGGTCGAGCTGCTCACGATCGGCGGCCCGGCGGCTGACGATGAGAGCGGTCTGCAAGTGCGGCTCCGAGTTGCCGCCGGGTTGCGCACGGTCGGTGTGACCTTCGTGAAACGCACCGCGGCTCCCGTCGAATCCCTCGTCACACCGTTTCGCAGGGGCCGGGGGCCGCTGCCCGCGATTGCGGGCGTCACGATCAGCGGTCCGCACGGCGGGGTCGCGGTGAGCGACACGCCCAGCCGCCGTCGGGTGCTGGTCTGTCGTCCCGAGAAGATACCCGCCGAGGAACGATGCGCCCGCCAGGTGATCGCGCGGCTGACGCGCCGGGCTTTCCGGCGCGCGTCGACCGAGGAAGACGTCAACGCGCTGATCCCGTTCTACCGGGACGGCCGGCGCGCAGGCTCGTTCGATACGGGGATCCAGCGCGTGATCGAGCGCGTGCTGATGAGCCCCGAATTCCTGTTCAGGATTGAGGACCGGCCGCGCCGGCGCCCCGCCGGGGCGGCCTATCGGATCAGCGACGTCGAGCTGGCGTCGCGCCTGTCGTTCTTCCTCTGGAGCAGTATTCCCGACGATGAGCTGGTGGACACGGCAGTGGCCGGCAGGCTGCGACAGCCTGGCGTGCTGGAGGGGCAGGTCCGGCGCATGCTGGCCGACCCGCGCGCCGCGGCGCTCGTGACCAACTTTGCTGCACAATGGCTCTACCTGCTCGACCTGCCGGCCCAACGATCGCATCTTCCCCGACTTCGACGATGGGCTGCGGCAGGCGATGTCTCGCGAGACCGAGCTCTTCTTCGAGAACATCGTCCGGGAGAACCGGCCCGTGACGGAGCTTCTCGCAGCCGAATACACGTTCGCGAACGAGCGGCTCGCGCGCCATTACGGCATCCCCCACGTGTACGGAAGCGACTTCAGGCGGGTCGCGCTTCCGCAAGGGAGTGTGCGGGGCGGCCTGCTCGGGCAGGGGAGCATCCTGACGTTGACCTCGTACGCGACACGCACCTCGCCCGTTGTCCGCGGCAAGTGGATCCTCGAGAACATCCTGGGCGCGCCTCCGCCGCCGCCGCCGGCCAACGTCCCCCCGCTCAAGAACGAGAGCGAGCAGGGCCACGTGCTCTCGATGAGGGACCGCATGATCCGGCATCGGGCCAATCCGGTGTGCGCGAGCTGCCACGCGCGGATGGATCCGCTGGGCTTCGCGCTCGAGCACTTCGATGCCGTTGGCCGTTGGCGCGATCGGGGGGAATCGGGTGCGCCCATCGATGCGTCGGGC
>CAZCEL010000547.1:0-3120 GCA_964497175.1 uncultured Bifidobacteriaceae bacterium | reverse complement strand
CAGCGGTCAGCCCGGCCGCGGCCGACGGCCGGATTGAACATGCATGTGACGAGCGGTCACAGACGAGCCAGCGCCGATTGCTGATCGCGATCAGCTGACGGCTGACAGCTGAGAGCTGTCCGCTGTTCGCTATTTCCCCGTTCCCTCCGTCAACGTCAGCCATTGATTGGTCGCGATATTCGTCCACTCCTCCGCCCGGCCGCTCGGCCAGACGACGCGGACGCGCGGTACCATCGTGGCCTTCGCGCCGAGCCCCACCAGCACGCGCGGATCGTGGGCGGACCCGTAGCTGCCGTCCGTTCGGGCGCGTCGCCACAGCGGCGGGCCGTCGCTTGGAAACACACCCACTCTCGCGCCCAACATGTCGCGAGGCGGCTTGCCGCCCACGAGCCGCAGGCCAAGCCAGCGATTGCGGTTGCCGATGTTGTTCACCAGCAGCTGCACCGGGCCGCTGCTGTTGGAGACCACGACATCGGTGTCGCCGTCGTTGTCCACGTCGCCGAACGCCGCCCCTCGACTGACCTCCGAGAGCTGAAACACCGCCCCGCCGCGTGCGCTGACCTCCTCGAACCGGCCGTTGCCCAGGTTGCGAAACAGCTGATTGGGTTCCCGCAGCGGATAGGGATCCTTGGCGCCCGCGAGCGCCCTCTTGGTGAACACCGCCCCATTGACCACCAGGACGTCGAGCCAGCCGTCATTGTCGTAATCGAAGAACAGGGTGCCGAATCCGGTATACCGCTGCCGCGCGGCGCCGAGCCCCGACGTCAGGCTCCGATCCTCGAACAGGCCGGATCCGTCGTTGACGTACAGCGTGTTGTACTGCGTGCTCAGGTTGGTGACAAACAGGTCTTCGTCACCATCGTTGTCGACATCCCCGGCGTCGACGCCCATGCCTGCCTGCACGGCGCCGGCCTGATCGAGCGCGACACCCGCCAGCAGCGCCCCGTTCCTGAACGTGTTGTCCTTCTGGTTGAGCCAGAGAACGTTCTCGCTCATATCGTTGGCGACGTAGATGTCGACCCACCCGTCGCCGTTGACATCGGCCGCCACGATTCCCATCGCGCGCCCGTAATCGCGCGCGACCTGGGAGAGGGCGGTGACGTCGGCGAACGTCCCATCCCCGCGGTTCCGATACAAGCGGTCCGGTGCCGGCTTGAATCCCTGCGGCCCGCAATAATCCCGCTCGCCCAGGGCGCTGATGCACTTCCTGGTGTCGTCGTTGTCGACATAGTTGCCGACGTAGAGATCGAGCCACCCATCGCGGTCGAAATCCAGGAACGACGCCGAGACGCTCCACCGCGGCTGGGCCGTGCCGGTGCGCGCGGAGACATCGGTGAAGGTCCCGTTGCCGTTGTTGCGGAACATCTGATCGGGCCCGCGCCTGGTCCGATACACGTCGATCCAGCCGTCGTTATCGAAGTCGCCGGTTGCGACGCCCATGCCGTACGCGCCCACGTCCAGGCCGCTCCCTCTGGTGACGTCTGTAAAGCGGAGCGCGCGCGAGCCGTCGGCGTTGACAACGAGGTCGTTCCGATACAGCCGATCCGTCAGCGGCAGGGGCATCCGCGGCGGGATCAGGGCGCTCGTCAACATCTTGCCGGTGCCGAGCATCTGGCCTTGCACCATGTACACGTCGAGGTCGCCGTCGTTGTCGAAGTCGAGCAGGGCGACGCCGGAGCCCATGATTTCTTCGAAATAGTATTCGCCTGACATGCCGTTGAAGTGCACGAAGTCGAGACCCGCCGCCGGGGCGCGATCGGTAAACCATTCTGCGGTGGACGGGCCCGACCGTGACTGAGCATCACGTGCCGCAACAGGCGCCTGGTGCTCGGCGGCGACCAGCGCAACGCCGACAACAGCCGCCAGTACCGTCAGGGCCTGAGCGGTCCGTCCACGACGTGTAGGGTGAAGGGGCTCTCGACTCCCGCCGGTCAGCATGAGAATGCGCCTCCCAATGACGACCGTCGCTCGACGCCTGCCCGGCGGCCGCGATGGGCGTCGGAGTGGATCGACGCTACTTCACGCCGGCCTGGGCGACAACGTTGGGAGGGAACTCGAACGTGACACGCTCGTTGCCGTAGTAGACGTCGATCTTCTGTCGAAGGGTCAACAGCTTGTCGATGGCGATGATGCCCCGGATCTTGTCTCCGGCAGACAGCTTGGTGCCCTTGGCGAAGTTGGAGATGTTGACGAGCCGGGCCTGATACTGATCCTGCCCCTGCTGGATTCGGAAATCGGTGTTCAGCTCGCCGGCACCGTCGGCGGTGCCCTCCACGTAAAACATCGTTCCGGCGCGCGCCTGCGCGCGCAGCGAGTACTTCAGCGGCGCCTCGAAGAGCGCGTCCGTCGTCCGGTCGTTGAGGTGGACGAGCATCATACTGACCCGGGACGTGCTCGCCGGTCTGCCGAAGTCCTTCAGCACTTGTTCGACCGCCGCGTCCCGATCCTGCCCCGCCGCCTGTTGAACGGCGACGAGAACGAACGCGACGACGGCGAGTCCTATTATCTTCATGACAGCGCAGCTTTCCTTTTGCAAGAACATGCACAAGACCCGCATTTCGGGGCGCCATCGTACCGGATCCACGTGCCGGACGCAAACCAACAGCGAACAGCGATCAGCTTACAGCGGTCAGCTTACAGCGGTCAGCGGTCAGCGGTCAGCCGCTCAGACAGCCGGAATGCTGACTGTTGATCGCATGATCGCAGACGGCAAATGGCTGACCGCTGATCGTCCGCAGCTTCTTGTATCCCTGTGTTATTCGTCCCATAATTCCAGCCGGGACGTTCCCGCTGGATCACGATATGGTGATCGCCACCTCTCGCGTCTGGCAGGACGACCGAAAGGGAGGGAGGCAAAGACCATGCGATACACGCTCGGCGCGATCCTCGGCGCCTGGCTTCTGGTGACCGCGGCGGTTGCGGCTGCCGACTTCTGGCAGGAGAAGGATTTCACGGTCTGGTCCACGCAACAGGTCGAAAAGATGTTGACCGACTCGCCGTGGGCCAAGAAAGTCATCATCGTGATGGGCAGCCTTCGAGAAGAAGCGCTCGGCGGCTTTCAGGGCGGTGGCGGAGCCGGTCTGGGAGGAGGCGGCGGGGCCGCCAAGGAGGGGGAGGGCG
>CAZCEL010000546.1:0-3122 GCA_964497175.1 uncultured Bifidobacteriaceae bacterium | reverse complement strand
GTTGATACGCGAGCATAGATCGCAGCCTTCATCGGCCCATCTCCTTGAACGAGTAGTAACCCCTGTCGCCGATGATCACGAAGTCGAGCAGATCGATCCCGATGATGTCGGCGGCGTGCGGAGCCTCACGCAGAGAGCCACGTCGTCACGCGAAGGCTCCGTTTCGCCGGACGGGTGGTTGTGCCCGACGATCACTCCGGCCGCGTTCGCAAGGATCGCCGCCTTGAACACGTCCCGAGGATGAACGACGCAACGGTCCAGCGTCCCGCGTCCCACTTCATGCACCCCGAGCAGGCGATGCTTCGTGTTCACGAGCAGCACGAGGCAGAGTTCGACGGGCTCATGCTCAAGGCGGCTTTGAAGGATCGCGGCGGCGGAGCGGGGCCCACCCACAGAAGGCAGTGGGCCGGATGATGTTGGCGTGTAGGTGACGCGCAGTTCACGCACGCATGGCGTCACGGGTGGACTCCTGCTCCTCGTATGCCGCGAACGCTTCGAGGATCAGATCGCGGACCCGGTCCTGTGCAGTGGCGTCGATGATCGGCCGCAGGAGCGCGAAACTGCGGCGCTCACCGTTGAGCGAATATTGACGTGCCGGGAACGTGACGTTGCGACCTCCGCTGCGCCGTTCCCAGATGGAAAATCCAACAAGTTTGAGGCCAGCCAAAGGACCATCATCGAAGTGCAGTTCGGCGTCGGCGAGTTTGCCGGGCGGGTTGGTGCGGTCGTTCGGCGTGATCTTGACGGTGAGATCGAGTGCCATGGTCCCTCCAATGGGAGGGCCAACGGGCTGCTGCGATAATGCAGACAGGCCGTCAGCCGGTAACGCGGTTGACGTGCTCAGGGGTGCTGGTCTGCTCTAACAGGCCAGTCCCCCGACTTCTCGCTCTGAACTTACGCCTCAGTTCAGTATTCCGTTGCATTCAAGCATTGCATTAAGTCGTTTACTATCAGCTACTTAAGATACTATCATTCCGTCACTCGCGAGTCAACGGGGCTTTCTTATGATTCGGTGCATCACGAAGCCGTCAGAGTCGCCGTTCACGACGCCGTTTCCGGTTTGGCCGGTAGCCTCGATAATTCCGCCCCGATGTCTGCGAGGCGGTTCGCGATGCCTCTGACGACCGCGTCCTGCTCCTCACCGGGGATCACGTCGATCCCGACCCCGAAGGAGCCGTCGGCCGCAACCGAGCATTCAAGTCCTTGCCGCTCTGCCCACGGTTCCAGCACCTCGCGCGCGTCGTTCGCGCGGCCAGACGCGCTCGCGTTAAACACGAGCCACAAGGGTGTGGAGCCTCGCTCTCGCCATCGCCGGAAATCAGTCCCGAACCACGCGCCGAAACCGTTGGTTGCAGCAGACAAGAAGTAGCGCCCGGCTCGCTCCCAGTTCGCCATCGGTAGGAGTCCTTTGAGACTCAGCACCCCCTCGCTCACCCCCAGCGCAACCGCGAGCTGGACGACAGAACTCAAATGGAGGACGAACGCAGGAATCGTCTGGTCCGTCAGGTCCGTTGCAGAGAACGGGGTGGCGGCATCGAGGTCTGCGGCATCACAGAGCGCGCGCAGTTGGAGCAGGTCGCTCTTCGCGTTCATGTCATCTGCGATTCCATCCGCCAATTCGGCCTCGACGGCAGACAGAACCTTCGCCCACGATGTGATGGCGAAAATCGGACCAGAATCAGCCGCGACCACGTGAGGCACATTCACCGACGGGTTTTGGTTCGAGGTGAGCACGTTGGCCGCTGCGAGTCGACGCTTCAGCTCTCGCCATACGGTTTCCAATCGGGCAGCGGGTACGACCACCAGCAGGACTGCTGGACTCGGGTACTTAGCAAGCAGTCTGAGATACTCCACCGGCTGGTTCTCAGTAAGACCGGCCCAGAGTTTGTTCTCGATGAACACCCTTGGGGTGTCACCGTCCAATCCCCACATGTCCGGGCGTGCGACCCCTTCGGTCTGTTGGGCGCGGAACCTGAGCGCCGGTAGGTCCGGCGCGATTCCGCGAAGCAGCTTCATCAAACCGCTCCGGCCGCGTTCGCTGGAATCGAGTATGAAGGCAAGCGCCTCCGTCGCCACGTTCTCGTTCTCTTGGGAGAGCCGCTTCTGAACGATGTAGCTGAACACGGTGTTCATGATGGGCTCGCTGGGATAAGGGGCAATCGTCGTCGTCACCTACTGTCTCTGGACCGGCGCAAACCGGGCGTCAGGGATTGTTACGATAAGTCGATTGTTACGATAAGTCTACTGACCAGCCAGGCGGAGGTTCCGAAGATGGCGGGGTGCCTCGCCGTCGCCGACAGGAGACAGCCGCCTCAGCCTTGGGGCGCCGGATTCGGGCTTTGAGCGTAGCGAAGGGGTGGTCGCAGGAGAGGCTTGCCGAGCAGGCGGACCTTGATCGCAGCTACATCGCCGGGATCGAGGTCGGCGCCCGAAACCCCTCGCTGAAGGCGCTCGAACGTCTGGCAGGGGCTCTCTCGGTCCGGCTTTCGGAACTGTTCGAGGGTTAGCGTCTCTTCTCGTCGCCTTCGACTGGAATCTCGGACCAACGTCACGCCGGATAAGGGCGCCGAGTCACTTTCCCTCCGGCAGTTTGCGGATTGGTGAATGCCCGGCCTCAGCTCGGCGGCACGGCGGTACACTACTCATCGCGGTTTCCTGACTCAAGCGGAGAAGCAGGAGTCGTCTTGACGGTCTTCTGGACCGCTTGAGGAGCTTCACTCGTCCGCCAGCAACGCGGGTGCAGGCTCCGGCGCCGTCGCATCCTTGATCGGCTGCCTCGCGACTCGGTCCAGCAGTTGAATGGCGAGTTCGGTGGCGGCGGGGTCCTCGACGATTCGCTGTGCAAGGACGGCATCAAGGTCGTCTCGCTTGTCTTCAATCTCCACGTGCTCCGTGGACATCCCGAGTGCCATCCGTTCGACAGCGACGACCGCCGGGAACGCTTGCGCGATCCGGCCGATGTCCCGAATGAACGCCATCGCGGCGGTCGGACCCGCCTTGGCCGCGTCCGTCAACCCCTTCATCCAGTTCCGATCCTGACTGGCTTCCAGGACGGCCTTGATCGGCATCGTCAGTGTCGTCAACGTCGCCTGCGCCAGACGGGCGTGCCGTTCCCGCCCGAC
>CAZCEL010000545.1:1724-3139 GCA_964497175.1 uncultured Bifidobacteriaceae bacterium | reverse complement strand
CCGCACGACGTCGTGCGGTACCTCCGGGCCGGTGACTCGCTGATGCTGCTGCTGGCCGAAAACTGGAAGCGCCAGACCAGAAGCCTGGGTGGCGTGTTCTGCACGCGGTGCAACGTGGACTACGACTCGCGGACGCTCTGGGCCTCGCACGAGTCCTACCTGCATCGTGGGCAGCCGGCGGAGCTGCCCTCGGCGATCGTGCCGTTTCTGGTGTCCAGGGTGATCCTCGCCGGGGCCGGCGGATGGAACTGTCATTCGCCGGGAATCGAGTTCACCCTGTCGCCGAGAGCCCACTTCATCAGCGAGGTGGCCAACGGAGATACCCAACACCTGCGGCCGATCTTTCACACGAAGAACGAGCCGCTGAGCCGCACGGGCTCGCACCGGCTGCATGTGTCGTGTTCGGAGACGCTCTGCTCGGATGTCGCGACGCTTCTCCGATTCGGATCGACCGCGCTCGTGCTGGCCCTCGTCGAGGCACGCCTGCTTCCGGCTGACCGCTTCGTTCTCGCCTCTCCCGTGGCCGCGCTCCGATGCTTTGCGGCCGATCCGGATTGCCCGACGCAGGCGCGATTGAGATTCAGCGCTTCTATCTCGACGCGGTGGAGCGCCACGTCGATCGCCTGCCGGTCTGGACGGCGTCGGTCAGCGCGTTGTGGCGACACGCACTGGACGACCTCGAACAGGGCGGGACCGCTGCGGAGGTCACCCTCGACTGGGCCATCAAACGCCGAATCTACGGCCACAGGCTCGCCAAGCACGGCCTGTCCTGGAGCGCGCTGGACGGCTGGAACGGCGTGATCAATCGCCTCTACCGCAGCTGGCAGCTGTACGGTCCCGGCCACGAGCGGTTCACGATCGAGGCGGCGCTGGCCGCCGGCACCCTCGCCCGCGCCGTCAGGCGAATCAGGTGGGTGGCCGAGCGCCGGGGCCTGAGCTGGGACGATCTGTCCCGGCTGTCACAGGTGCGGCGCGAACTGTTCGAGATCGACACACGCTTCGGGGCGCTGGACAACGAGGGATTGTTCCGGGCGCTCGATGCGGCCGGCGTTCTGACCCATCGCGTGAGCGGGGTGGACACGAGTGGCGCCGCGCTCGACGCCCCCACCGATACCAGAGCGCACGTCCGGGGCCTCGTCGTGCGGAGATTGTCGAAAGCCGGGACCCGCTACGGCGCGGAGTGGACAGCCGTATACGACTACGACCACCAGCGCGAGCTCGATCTCGGAGATCCCTTCGAGCTCGAAGAGAAATGGCGCGACGCGGTTCCGCCGCGGCTGACCGCCGAGGGCCACATCTGATCCTGGCGACTGTTCCGCGCTGAAGGTGTCAGGACAGATGGCGTGTCCCGGTCAAAGCTCTTGCAAGAGTATGATGGGACGGTCTCATGACCGGGCGGACGGTCTCCCACTACA
>CAZCEL010000545.1:0-1714 GCA_964497175.1 uncultured Bifidobacteriaceae bacterium | reverse complement strand
CGGCAGCTCGGGGCCGGCGGCATGGGCGTCGTCTACAGCGCCGACGACCTCCGGCTCGATCGGCAGGTCGCCCTCAAGTTCCTTCCCGAGGAGCTGGTCCACGATCCGCAGGCTGTTGATCGCCTGCGGTTGGAGGCCCGCGCGGCCTCCGCGCTCAACCATCCGAACATCTGCACCATCTACGACATCGGCGACGACGAGGGGCACCCATTCATCGTGATGGAGCTGATGACGGGTCAGAACCTGCGCGACCGCCTCGCGACGGGTCCTTTCAAGATTCAGCGTGTGGTCGATATCGGCATCCAGGTCGCCGATGCCCTCGATGCGGTGCATGCCCGCGGCATCATCCATCGCGACATCAAGCCCGCGAATCTCTTCCTGAACGATCGCGGCCAGGTGAAGATCCTGGATTTCGGCCTGGTCAAGTCGTCGCCACGCGGCGTCGCGTCCGGCACGACACGCGAGGCCGAACCGACGGCGGCGGGCGTGACGCTCGGCACCATTGCGTACATGTCACCGGAACAGGCGACGGGCGAGGAGCTGGACGGCCGGACCGATCTGTTCTCGCTCGGCGTCGTGCTGTACGAATGCGCGACCGGCCACCGGCCGTTCACGGGCAAGACCTCGGCTGTCGTCCTGTCGGCGATCCTGACTCGGGCCCCGGTGGCGCCGGTCACGTTCAATCCCGAGATCCCGATCCGGCTTCAGGACGTCATCAACAATTGCCTCGAGAAGGATCGCGACCTGCGGTACCAGTCGGCTGCCGACCTGCAGGCCGAGCTCAAGCGCGTTCGTCGCGACATCGAATCGGGCCGGTCTCGCGCCGTCGACACACTCTCGAGTCAGCCGGTATCGGCCGCTCATTTCCCGACGAGCGGCTATGCGACATCGTCCGCACAACTGCAGGTGTCGACCGCACCCCCCGTGCCTGCACCTGCGCAAGAGAGTCCGGCTGCTCACCGGGCGCGGCTGATGGCCGCGACCGCGGTGGGCGCAGCGCTCCTGGTCGCTGGCTTCGCGTACGTCCTCTGGCCGCGAGAAGCGGTTCCGCCTGCGGCCGTTGGCGACCAGTCGGCCCGGCACGATACGACCGTCCAGCGCCGGCTCGATCTGGCCGCTGCAAGCTTGACCGCGAAGAACTACCGGGCGGCCACCGCCTACGCGGAGGAGACACTGGCCCTCGCTCCGGATCATCGGGACGCGGCGCGGATTCGCGACAGTGCGCGGACGATGATCGAGCGATTCGACGCGGCGCTTGCGGAGGCTCGCCGCCGCCTCTCGACCGGCGATGTGGCGGGCGCAGCACAGGCGCTCGAAACGGCCCGGTCGATCGACGCAACCGCGCCGAGTGTGACCGAAATGTCCGTGCGCCTGGCCGATCAGGTCGCGCGTCCCTCCGGCTCGCGCACGCGACCCTCTGCAGAAGATCCATCCGGGTCGGTTCAGCGCGCGCAGCCGGTCGTCGAGCCGCCGCGCGATCGAGGCGCCGCGCAGGGGGCTCCAGCGAGCTCGCCACAGTCCCCGCAGCTCGCGCCGGGCACGGGGACGACTCAGCCCGTTGCTCCCTCGCCATCCCCAGGCCCCACGCCTCCCGTCCCCACGCCCGCGCCTGCCGTCCCCGCGCCCGCGTCACAGACCACGCGCGAGGCCGTCGCCACGGCCGCAGCGTCTCCAACTCCGCCTCCACCGGCCGAGGTCGAGCGCAAGGAACCCG
>CAZCEL010000544.1:0-3156 GCA_964497175.1 uncultured Bifidobacteriaceae bacterium | reverse complement strand
CAGTCTGGGCACCGTCAGGTGCCTGGAGGGTTCGACTCCCTCCCTTCTCCGCCACGCCAGCTGATGTCACGAGTTGAGCCTCGCCGCGGGCCCGCGGCTGGA
Source organism: uncultured Bifidobacteriaceae bacterium (assembly GCA_964497175.1). Taxonomy (GTDB): domain Bacteria; phylum Acidobacteriota; class Vicinamibacteria; order Vicinamibacterales; family CAVVIG01; genus CAZCEL01. Next base: position 3,054 of record CAZCEL010000544.1, on the reverse strand, counting down.
ATTCGCACTCCGTTGCCGGACAGAGCAGCCCGAGTGGGCGGACCCTTCGTCAGGCGTCGCCCGACATGTCGGGTTGCAGGATTGTCCGTAAGCGCCGAGCCTTGGCCGGACACGAGGAGCGGGACCTGTCGTGACCTATTCGAGTGCTAAGCTGGCCGATCGAGCCATAGATTCACCGAAACGGAACCCGAGTGAGACTCGACATCGTTGGCCAGATCGAACAGGTTGAGACGATTGCAGCCGGACCGGGCGTCAAGGTTCGGTCGTTCCTTCGAAAGGCGTATGGTCGCGGCAGGTGGCGGAAGCGGAAGGGTCTCGGCACGGTGCGGCTCCCCAATGGCACGCTCCGTCGGGTAGAGTTACATTGGTTCGAAGCTCATGGCATCGGCAAGCGAGATCTGAAGATCAAGAGCTACCTGGATAAACCATGAAACGCCTCACCAGACGATTTGCACTCTGTCTCAGGAATACGGGGAACGAAGCCTCACTAACTTGATTCTAGGTAAGGTCTATCGAGTCCTCCCTGATGCGCGGGCGGCCAGAGACGACTTGGTCCGGATCGTCGACGAGAGCGGCGAGGACTATCTATTTCACAAGACCCAATTCGCATTTGTCGATTTCCCGCAGGCTGTAAGAAAGAGGATCCTGGCAATTCACAAAGCCAGCTAACTCGGCTTGGAGCCGACGCGCCGGTTCGTCTCGTGCGATCGTTTCATCGAGGCGCACGGCTCAAGCCCGACGTTGATGTGGCTTCTGAGCGAGGCGTCGAGACAGCTTGAGGATTACGAAACTGGAGGCGGCTCGACGTCAACTCGAAACGGCTGTGGTGCTGTACTTCCATGAGGCCGACCCAGTATCGATCCACATCCTCACCGGCGCCGCTTACGACGTGCTGCGCGATGTGAGTCGCACACACTATGACGTCCAGATGATCAAAGACTGGGCGCCCGACATGATCAAGCCCGAGTACGTCAAGGAGTTCAGAAACGGATTCAATCGAGCGCAGAACTTCTTCAAACACGCCGACCGCGACGGCGAAGCAACCCTTGTGAAGCGGACCGCAGAGTCGGCACTCGCACGTCGGCGCAAGAAAAACTGGAGCGCGGAGCCGACAAGCCTGATACCCTCATGAGCATGAGATTCACGATGACCAAATCACTGGTGCTGGCGCTGCCGCTCGTGCTGGCCGGACTTTCCGCGGCCCAGACACCGTCGCGGGTGCCAGTGGACGTCGCCCGGCTCGGCCCTCAGGTTGGCGAGCAGATTCCCGAGTTCAGCCTGCCCGATCAGAATGGCCGGACCTGGACGCGCGAGTCGATCATGGGGCCCAAGGGCGCGATGCTCGTCTTCTACCGATCGGCCGACTGGTGACCGTACTGCAAGACGCAGCTCGTGGAGCTGCAGGGTCGTGCGAGTGAGCTCCGGCAGAAGGGGCTGGGTCTTGCGGCGATCAGCTACGATCCTCCGTCGATCCTGGCCGCCTTCAGCAGGCAGCGGGGGATCACGTTTCCGCTGCTGTCGGACGAGGGGTCGGCGACGATTCGGAGATTCGGCCTTCTGAACACGCTCGTGGAGGACGCGCTCGGTTCGACCGGCGACGATCCGGTGCTGCAGGCCGACGTCCGGAAGTACGTTACGGCGGCGTCGCCTCGGCCGGGCGCCAACATGGCCGGCATGGCCTTTCCCGGCACGTTCATCCTCGACCGCCGGGGACGCGTGACCTCCCGCTTCTTCGAGGAGCTCTACTTCGAGCGGCACACGGCCTCGAGCCTGATGCTGACGCTCGAGGGCGGCGCGTCGGTGCCTGGTACCAGAATCTCGGCCAGCCACATCGACATCGCCGCGTACGCGAGCGACGGGGTCGTGTCGGCAGGCAACCGGTTCTCGCTGGCCGTCGACATCGAGCCCCACCGGCGGATTCACGTGTACGCGCCAGGCGCATCGAGCTATCGCACGGTCGCCCTCCAGATCGATCCCCAGCCGTTTGTCAAGGTGCTGCCGCTCCGCTATCCCGCGTCCGAGATCTATTTCTTCCAACCGCTCAAGGAACGCGTCCCGGTCTATCAGAAGCCGTTCACGCTGGTGCAGGACGTCCTGCTCGAGGGATCCGCGCAGGCGCAGGCGGCGTTGCGTGGCAGGGACGTGCTGACGATCAGCGGCACGCTCGAGTATCAGGCGTGCGACGACAAGGTCTGTTTCAACCCGGCGGAAGTCCCGCTGTCGTGGACCGTGGCGCTCAGGCCGCTGGTCTTCGAGCGGCCTGCTCGGCCACAATAGAGCTGCCGCTGCTTGGGGAGGACCCAGCCATGTCGAGCGCTCATCGGCCCCGGTCTGCCGGACATCTCGTGACCGCGGGTTTGTTCGCAGTGGCCCTGAGCCTGCCCTCGGAGGCGCCAGCCCAGGCCAGGAGCCGGCTCGCAACCGTCAAGGCCGTCAAGTGCGTGTTTCCTCTCATGGCGACGGGCACGTGGAACAAAGCCGAGGCGCAGGCCGACATCAAGCCGGCGAAGCTGACGATCGGCTTCGACCAGATCGATACCGAAGAGGGCACGGCGCAGGCGACGGGTACGTTCGGACCGTCGCACATCATTGCCCGACTCTCGCTGTGGAGCCTGCACCTGCTCGCGATCGGGTCCGAGGGTGCGCTGCAGGTCACGACCCTCTTCGACCGCGAGACAGCTGACGGAAAGCTGAAGGCGGTGCACACCCGGCACGAGTACACGGATGTGTCGCTGCCGGGCTTCACCTCGAGGCCCGAGCAGTACTACGGCGACTGCGAGATCGCGAACTAGTGTCCCGTCACCGTAGCTCGCGACATAATTCCCGGGCGGCGCATCCCGGCTCGCGGCGTTGCTCATCGCTTGCTTATGCCCAATAAGCTCGCTCTTCGCGCCTTGCGATCCGGGCGCCGCGCTCCGGGACTTATGCCGCGATCCACGGTGACGGGGCACTAGCGCGTCAGCGCCTGATAGACCAGCGTCTGGAACGCCGGCGTCACAGTGGCGCCCGGGTACTTCTGGACCATCATCACGGCAATAAGCCGCTCCTTCGGAT
>CAZCEL010000543.1:0-3207 GCA_964497175.1 uncultured Bifidobacteriaceae bacterium | reverse complement strand
CGACGATCTGCGTGCGTTTCTCGCAGAGGTTCCCTTCGCTCGGCCAGTCGATCGCAGGCACTCGGCGCCGCGGGTGCCGGTGCCGCCGACCTTTGCGCCGCCCGCTGGCGCCACGATGTCGACCCAGCAGGGCTTCGGCCGGCTGCTGGCCGACATCGCGCGCGCGCATCCGGATCTGGCCGATCGCATCGTGACAACGTCGCCCGATGTGACGGTCTCCACGAACCTGGGCGGCTGGGTCAACCGGCGCGGGATCTTCGATGCGGCCGACCGGTCCGACACGTTCCGCGACGAGCGGATCGCGTCGGCGCAGACGTGGGCGATGTCGCCGCGCGGCCAGCACATCGAGCTCGGCATCGCGGAGAGCAACCTGTTCCTCCTGCTCGCGGCGCTCGGCCTGTCGGGCCCCGTGTTCGGGTGCCGTCTGCTGCCGATCGGCACGGTGTACGACCCGTTTATCTGCCGCGGCCTCGACGCACTCAACTACGCGTGCTATCAGGACGCGCGCTTCATCCTGGTCGGCACGCCCGCGGGAATTTCCCTGGCCCCGGAAGGCGGCGCGCATCAGTCGATCTACACGCCGCTGATTGGCATCGGGCAGCCGGGCCTCTCGTCGTACGAGCCGGCGTTTGTCGACGAGTTGAGCGAGATCCTGCGCTGGAGCTTCGATCACCTCCAGGATCCCGACGGGGGCGCCGTGTATTTGCGGCTGTCCACGAGACCTCTTGAACAACCCCGGCGGGCGATGACCGGGCACCTGCGCGCGGACATTCTTGCAGGAGGCTACTGGCTGCACCGGCCCGGCCCCGGCGCAGACATCGCCATCGCCGCGTGCGGCGCCGTCGTACCCGAGGCCATCGACGCGCACCGCCAGATCGCCGAGGACATTCCCGACGCAGGTCTGCTCGTCGTCACCTCGCCCGCCCGACTCCAGCGCGGCTGGCTGCAGGCGCTCTCGCCCTCGGCTCCGCCGTCGCACGCCGAGCGTCTGCTCGGCGATCTGCCCGCAGGGTCAGGAATCGTGACGGTGACAGATGGGCATCCGGCGACCCTCTCGTGGCTCGGCGCGGTCGCGCGTCACCGTGCGGCCCCGCTCGGCACCGACCACTTCGGCCAGTCCGGCGACATCACGGACCTCTATCGCGTCTACGGTCTCGACGCCGAGGCCATCGTCGAGGCCGCGGCGCGGCTGCTGGCCCCGAGGATCAGTTAGCGAACCTTTTCGCGACCCCTCTGGCGAGCGGGAGGCTGATGTTGCACTCGGGGTCGTTGATGCGACATTCGGCGAGTGTGAGCCCGCAGCCGCAGGTGCAATCGTCGGCGTTGAGCGCCTGAATGGCGGCCGTGCGCCGGGCGGGGGTCATGGCCGACAAATCGACGCCCGGGATCTGGGTGGCCTGGGCGGCATTCTCGAGCCGCACGCGGGCAGGGTCGTCGACGTGCTCGATGCGCGCCGTCGTGTTGCGTCCGGTCAGCACCGCGGTCGAGAGTTCCGTGTCGACCGGATCGAGCAGCCCGGTATGCCGCTGGACGAGCCGGCCCTCGCGGTCGATCACAAACGTGGTCGGCAGCGCCACGACGCCGCGGAAGACCTTCCGCAGCTCCGGTGAGGTCATGGCCACTGTGTAGTTGACGCGGTAGTCGGCCAGGAAGCGTTTCACGACCTCGACAGGCGCCTCGTCTTCCGAGATGCCCAGCACGACCAGTTGGTCGCGATACTTGTCCTGCAGTCCATTGAGATCGGGGATCTCTGCCCGACACGGCGGACACCAGGTCGCCCAGAAGTTCACGATCACGACCTTGCCGCGAAGGTCGGAGGACCTGATCCTGCGGCCGTCGAGATCGGTCACCGTGAAGTCCGGGACGGGCTTGGGATCCCGCAGCAGCCTGACGACGCCGCCCGCGTCGGAGGGGCCGGCGCCGGCGGTTGTGACTGAGGTATCTGACGGCCCGGTGGCGCAGGCCGCGACGAACAGCATCAGCAGGGACGCGTGCAGAAGCGGTGCGCGATAAATTCGGCTGAAGCCGGATCCCACGCGCTTGAGGCGCCGCAGAGTGGTCGTTGCTGGCACGCCTCAATCGTAACAGGCAACTGTCCATCTGGTCATCTGGCCACGTGATCTGGTCGATTGGTCGTATCGGTCATTCGCCATGCCAGATGAGCAAATGAAGCAGGGTACAATCGCGGCCTGTGCAGGATTGGTTGAAGGCCCTGGCCGCAGGGGCGGTCTGTGCGGCGACGCTCGCCGGTGGGACGCCGGCATCGGCGCAGGGAAGCAGGAACTACCGGGCGCGGCTGTCGACGGTGCCGATCGACCTGGCGATGGCCGCGACCATCGCCGGATCCGGGTCGGTCACCGCCGTGCTGACAGGCACGAAGCTGACGGTCAGCGGCACGTTCGACGGCCTCACGTCTCCCGCGACCGTGGCGCGCATGCACCGGGGCCAAAGGGGTGTGCGAGGCCCATCGGTGCTGGATCTGCAAGTGACGAAAGCGATCACGGGCACGATCACCGGCGCGTTCGACCTGACGCCGCAGCAGGTGCAGGACCTCCAGAGCAGCAGGCTCTACGTTCAGCTGCACAGTGAGAAAGCGCCGGACGGCAATCTGTGGGGATGGCTGCTGCCGCAGGAGACCAGACGATGAACGGACCCATTTCGGTGCTACGCGCGGCGGCTCATGCCGCCCGTCGCGGTTCCGCCACGCTGGCCGCGCTCACGAGCGCGGGTGCTGTCGTGGCTGTCGTCATGCTCGCCGCGCAACAGCAGGCCGCCGGTCTCTTCACGACCGAGCAGGCGGTGGCAGGACAGGCTGCGTACCAGGAGCGCTGTGCATCCTGCCACCTGCCGGATCTCGGCGGCCGCGGCGAGGCGCCGCCGCTCGCCGGCGCGAACTTTCTCGGCACGTGGGGATCGCGCAGCACACGCGATCTGTTCAGCTACATCTCGACCACGATGCCGCCGACCGGCGCGTCGCTGTCGGAGGGCCAGTACGCATCCATTGTGGCGTTCATCCTGCAGTCGAACGGGGCGGCCTCGGGATCGCAGGCGTTCGGGCCGGCCATGACGGCGACAATTGGCAGCATCGCGTCCGGGCGCGGTCCCGCCGCACCGGTTGCTCCTCCGGCGCAACAGGCCCAGGTCGACGGGGGACGTGGACAAGGCGCGGCTGGAGGCGGCGGGCAGGCGCCCGGGGCGGGGCGAGGA
>CAZCEL010000542.1:0-3216 GCA_964497175.1 uncultured Bifidobacteriaceae bacterium | reverse complement strand
TCACCATCAACCAGCAGAACTGCAGATTGATGCCCTCGGCTGCGGCGTCTGTGCAGACCATGTATGTGGCGCCGCCATCGGAAGTCTTCCGGCGGAAGAATTCGACCTGGGCCTGACGCTCTAGGTAGTCCATCCCGCCGTGAATTCGCGCGACCTGGCCCCCGAAACCCATCCCCTCAAGCCGACGGATCAGAAATTCGAGCGTGTCGCGGTGCTCGGTGAAAATCAGAATCTTCTCGTCACGAAATCGCGGGTCGCGTAATACCTCGCGGAGCTTGTCGAATTTTGACTCATCGCCCTTGTCGTAGATCTTTCGGGCCATCTCCAACAGACCCTGAACCTGCAGGCGCTCGGCCTCAAGCTCCGCGAGGTTGACGGCAACCACACCGCCCAGAATCCGCTCCTCCGCGACTTCGTTCTCTTCACGACCATCTTCAGCCTCTTCCTCGTCCGCAGTGTCTTCGTCGAAAATGTCGTGTACGGCGTTGCCGAGCTGAATCTGTCTGGCGCGAAGCTGCTCCGGCGTGATGCGGCCGGATCGGATATCGGCGATCAGTGCTTCGAGCTTTGCAATACGGCGCTCGAACGAGCGCATGAGCGAGTACGTCGAACTAGTGGTCCACCACATTGGTTTTGACACGTTTCGATAGTTTTGCGATGACACGCTCCTGGCCATTCACACCTTTCACATTGGACAAGGAGCGTCTCATGGGCAAGGAAGCCAAGTACGTCGTGCGGCTCACAGAACCAGAACGGCAGTATCTGGAGCATCTCATCAAGTCGCGGCGCGTCGCGAAGGCCAAGGCATTACGAGCTCGGATGTTGCTGAAGGCCGACGCCGATGGCCCGGCATGGACCGACTCGCAGATCGCCGATGCCTTCGACGTGGGCACCGCCACCGTCCATCGCCTGCGCCAACGCTTGGTGCAAGAGGGCTTCGAGGCGGCGGTGACACGCAAGGCACTGATTCGCACCAAGCCACGCAAACTCGACGGTGCGCAGGAAGCCCGCCTCGTCACCATCGCGTGTAGCGCGCCACCGCAGGGCCGAAGCAGTTGGACCCTGCAATTGTTGGCCGACAAACTGGTGGAACTCCACGTCGTGGACGCCATCAGCGACGAAACCGTACGCCGCACGCTAAAAAAAACGAGCTCAAGCCTTGGCTGCAACAGCAATGGGTCATTCCTCCAGAAGCCAACGCCGAGTTCGTCTGTGCCATGGAAGACACGCTGAACGTCTATCAACGGCCGTACGATCCGGCACGCCCGATGGTTTGTTTCGACGAGTGTTCCAAGCAACTGGTCCAGCACATCCACCCGCCGATCCTCGCGGCACCGGGCCAACCGGAGATCATCGATTACGAATACGAACGCAACGGCACGGGGAACCTGTTCATGCTCTCTGAGCCGCTGGCGGGGCGCCGCGCGGTCTTGGTCACCGAGCGGCGTACCGCCCAGGACTACGCGCAGGCGATTCGATACCTCGTGGACGAGATGTACCCGAAGGCCGACAAGATCGTGCTGGTGCAAGACAATCTCAACACGCACAAGCCGGCGTCGCTGTACGAAGCGTTCCCGCCCGACGAGGCCCGGCGCTTGATCGACAAGCTGGAGATCCATTACACGCCCAAGCATGGTAGTTGGCTGAACATGGCCGAGATCGAACTCGGCGTGTTGCGACGACAGTGCCTCGACCGCCGGATCGGCGATCTGCCTACTCTGCAATCGGAGGTCGCAGCGTGGCAGCGCGACCGAAACGCCCAGCAAGTCAAAGTCAACTGGCAGTTCCAAACAAACGACGCCCGAATTAAACTCAAACGCCTGTATCCAGTCCTAGAACCTGTCAAAACAAACGTGGTGGACCACTAGTGGTCCACCACATTGGTTTTGACACGTTTCGATAGTTTTGCGATGACACGCTCCTGGCCATTCACACCTTTCACATTGGACAAGGAGCGTCTCATGGGCAAGGAAGCCAAGTACGTCGTGCGGCTCACAGAACCAGAACGGCAGTATCTGGAGCATCTCATCAAGTCGCGGCGCGTCGCGAAGGCCAAGGCATTACGAGCTCGGATGTTGCTGAAGGCCGACGCCGATGGCCCGGCATGGACCGACTCGCAGATCGCCGATGCCTTCGACGTGGGCACCGCCACCGTCCATCGCCTGCGCCAACGCTTGGTGCAAGAGGGCTTCGAGGCGGCGGTGACACGCAAGGCACTGATTCGCACCAAGCCACGCAAACTCGACGGTGCGCAGGAAGCCCGCCTCGTCACCATCGCGTGTAGCGCGCCACCGCAGGGCCGAAGCAGTTGGACCCTGCAATTGTTGGCCGACAAACTGGTGGAACTCCACGTCGTGGACGCCATCAGCGACGAAACCGTACGCCGCACGCTAAAAAAAACGAGCTCAAGCCTTGGCTGCAACAGCAATGGGTCATTCCTCCAGAAGCCAACGCCGAGTTCGTCTGTGCCATGGAAGACACGCTGAACGTCTATCAACGGCCGTACGATCCGGCACGCCCGATGGTTTGTTTCGACGAGTGTTCCAAGCAACTGGTCCAGCACATCCACCCGCCGATCCTCGCGGCACCGGGCCAACCGGAGATCATCGATTACGAATACGAACGCAACGGCACGGGGAACCTGTTCATGCTCTCTGAGCCGCTGGCGGGGCGCCGCGCGGTCTTGGTCACCGAGCGGCGTACCGCCCAGGACTACGCGCAGGCGATTCGATACCTCGTGGACGAGATGTACCCGAAGGCCGACAAGATCGTGCTGGTGCAAGACAATCTCAACACGCACAAGCCGGCGTCGCTGTACGAAGCGTTCCCGCCCGACGAGGCCCGGCGCTTGATCGACAAGCTGGAGATCCATTACACGCCCAAGCATGGTAGTTGGCTGAACATGGCCGAGATCGAACTCGGCGTGTTGCGACGACAGTGCCTCGACCGCCGGATCGGCGATCTGCCTACTCTGCAATCGGAGGTCGCAGCGTGGCAGCGCGACCGAAACGCCCAGCAAGTCAAAGTCAACTGGCAGTTCCAAACAAACGACGCCCGAATTAAACTCAAACGCCTGTATCCAGTCCTAGAACCTGTCAAAACAAACGTGGTGGACCACTAGTCCTTAAACAAGCGTACCCCCGCTGCCTTTTTGGCGGTCTGCGGCGGCCGCGCGAGCGCGGAGCATCTCCGGGCAAGCGTCGCCTGCGGGGTCCC
>CAZCEL010000541.1:0-3223 GCA_964497175.1 uncultured Bifidobacteriaceae bacterium | reverse complement strand
TCAGCGGTCAGCGGTCAGCGGTCAGCGATCAGCAATCAGCGGTCAGCAATCAGCGGTCAGCAATCAGCGGTCAGCGATCAGCAATCAGCGGTCAGCAATCAGCGATCAGCGATCAGCTGAGGGCTGCGCCGTTCTCACATGCCTCGCTTGACGAGCAGCCGCAGCAGATCGACGCACCGATTGGAGTAGCCCCACTCGTTGTCGTACCACGACAGGACCTTGACGAAATCGCCGTCCATCACCTTGGTGTACGGGGCATCGACGATCGACGAGTGCGCGTTGCCCTTGAAGTCGATCGACACGAGGTCGTCCGTCGAGTACGCCAGGATCCCCTTCAGCGGTCCCTCGGCGGCGGCCTTGAAGGCAGCATTCACCTCGTCGGCCGACGTCTTGCGGTCGACGAGTGCGGCCAGATCGACCACCGAGACGTTGGGCGTCGGGACGCGCATCGCGAACCCGTCCAGCCTGCCCTTGAGTTCGGGCAGCACCTCACCGACCGCCACGGCGGCGCCCGTCGTCGTGGGAATCATCGACAGTGCGGCGGCGCGGGCGCGCCGCAGATCCTTGTGCGGCAGATCGAGCAGTTGCTGGTCGTTCGTGTACGAGTGGATCGTCGTCATCCATCCCTTGCGGATGCCGAAGCGCTGGTGCAGCACTTTCGCGAGCGGCGCCAGGCAGTTCGTGGTGCACGAGGCATTGGAGATGATCTGATGCTTCGCCGGGTCGTACGAGTCGTCGTTGACGCCGAGCACGACCGTCAGGTCGGGTCCTTTGGCCGGCGCGGTGATGACGACCTTCCTGGCGCCGGCGGTCACGTGCTTGGCTGCGTCGTTTCGATTCGTGAAGAGGCCGGTCGACTCGAAGACCACGTCGACGCCCAGGTCCTTCCATGGCAACTGCGCCGGGTCGCGCACCGACAGCACCTTGAACTCGTCGCCGTCGACCGAGATGGCATCGGCCCTGGCTTCCACCTTCGCGTTCAGGTTGCCCAGCACCGAGTCGTACTTCAGCAGGTGCGCGAGCGTGGCCGCGCTCGTCAGGTCGTTCACCGCCACAAAGTCGATGTTCCGGTCGCCGAGGGCGGCCCGCATGATGTTGCGGCCGATCCGCCCGAACCCGTTGATCCCCACCTTCACGTTCATCGACACGCCTCCAGGAGAACTGCCGCCCGCAGGGGACCCGCTCGGCGTCCCCCGCCCTCGGTCGGGCAAACACGCAATTCTAGTTGGCCGCTTGCAGGGGGTCAAATGCCGGGGCTATACTTCGACGACCGCAAGCGCCAGATCTTCAGGTACTTACGAGCGCAATGTACTTCGCCTACAGTCTGCTGACGCTCCTCGCGCTTCTCCTCGTCTCCCCGTATTTCGTCTATCAGGCGCTAGGGCACAAGAAATACGTCGGGGGCCTCCGCCAGCGGCTGGGCAAGCTCCCGCTCAGCCTCAACGTGGACGGTGACGAGTCGATCTGGATTCATGCCGTCTCGGTTGGCGAGGCGCTCACCGCGCGGGCGCTGGTGGCCGACCTGCGCATCCGTTATCCACGGCTGCTCGTGTTCCTGTCGACGACCACGCTGGCCGGTCAGCAGGTCGCACGAGGTGTTCAGGGAATCGATGCAGTTTTCTATTTTCCGTTCGACTGGGCGTTCATCCTCCGGCGAACGCTGCAGGTGATCAGACCGCGGATTTTCGTGATGATGGAGACCGAAATCTGGCCGAACCTGCTGCGGCTTTGCCGCGCCCGCGGCATTCGGACGGTGCTCGTCAACGGGCGCATCTCCGCTCGCTCGTATCCGCGTTACCGGCTGATTCGACCCTTCTTCAGGCGCGTGCTCGACCACGTCGACTCCTTCTGCATGCAGAGCGAGGAGTCGGCACGGCGGATCATCGACCTCGGCGCCGATCCCTCGCGCGTGACGGTCACCGGGAGCCTGAAGTTCGACTCTTTGCGGGCGCCCTCGCCCGCCGCGCACGGCAGGCCCCGCGCGCGGGTCCTGCGGTTCTTCCGCGTGCCGCCGAGGCGCATCGTGATCGTGGCCGGATCGACGATGCGGGGAGAAGAAGCGGGCGTGCTCGGCGCCTTTTCCCGGATCAAGGCCATGAGTCCCGGCGCGCTGCTGATTCTGGCGCCTCGTCACCCGGAGCGCTTCGCGGACGTGGAGCGGCTGGCGCGCGATGCAGGGTTTCTCACGGCACGGCGGACCGAGCTGCCAATCGATGCCGACCCTCGCGCCGACGTCGTCATTCTCGACACGGTGGGCGAGCTGGCCGAGCTCTATCAGGTGGCGACGGCCGTGTTCGTCGGCGGCAGCCTCGTCGATCACGGCGGCCACAACGTCCTCGAACCGGCGGTGTTCGGCAAGGCCGTGGCGTTTGGGTCCTACATGCAGAACTTCGAGGAAATCGCCGAGGCGTTCGTGTCAAACGGCGCCGCCATGCAGGTGCAGAGCGAGCGCGAGCTGGCCGACGGCCTGGTGGCCCTCGTGCGGGATCCGGTGCGGCGTGCGCGGCTTGGCGCTGCCGCCCGGGCTCTGGTCGAGGCCAACCGAGGTTCGCGAGACAAGACGCTCGAAGCCATCGCCAGGCTGCTTCCCCCCTCCGATGCCGCCGGCATCGTCCGTCCTTTTCGGGTCGTGCACTGAGCGATGTCAGCGATGTCGAACCTGCAGGTGGCGCTGGCCGATCTGGTCTACGCTCCGGTCGTGTCATGGCGTCGCCGCTGGTACGCGCACGACCCCGCGCGGGTGGGCCGCCTCGATCGTCCCGTCGTGAGCGTGGGAAACCTGCGCGTCGGCGGAACCGGCAAGACGCCGGTCGTGGCCCACGTGGCACGCCTGCTTGTCGAGGCCGGCGAGCGGCCGGCCATTCTCTCGCGCGGCTACGCTCGGCGGAAGAAGACGCGCGGGGTGACCGTCGTGTCCGACCGATCAGAGGTTCTCGCGCCGCTCGATCTCGCGGGCGACGAGCCGCTCCTGCTGGCGCGAATGCTCCCCGGTGTCCCGGTGCTCGTTGGTGGGAACCGGCTGGCGTCCGGGCAGCTTGCCGAGCGGCAACTCGGCGCGACGGTTCACATCCTCGACGATGGGTTTCAGCACCTGGCGCTCGGCCGTGATGTCGACCTGCTGATTGTGGAGCCGGAGGATCTGACCGAGCGTGTCCTGCCGGCCGGCCGGCTGCGGGAGCCCATCGATACCGCCGCCGCCGCCGACGCGCTGCTCACGACCGCG